>JAJAYT010000512.1 GCA_026786085.1 Microcoleus sp. CAN_BIN18
ATTCAACACTTCTGGATATAGAGGACACGGCAGTGCCGTTTCCCTACCCCGATTCATTGTAGGGAAACGGCACGTGCAGTGTCCTATTTTGGGTAATATTAATTCCGGTACAACCGGAATTGATCTGACATCAAACGATAAAAATCCCAGCAACCTTATCTGCATTCATGGCCATACGTGCCACAAATTCATCTCCACCATCTGTAAAACTCAGCTTCCACAAATAAATCGAATCGTCACCTTGTTTGAGATCACCAAAATAAGTAATTGAATATCCGTTTTGCAGACGTGAACCGAGGTGTTCGCTAACATCGTCAAACATTTCTTGTGTAATACCAGCTTTGTAGCCAGCATCGCCCACTGTTGTAAAAAGCTCGTAATTTTTCGATGCAGTGGCATCCAAGATCACCTGTAAACAATCGATCGCGTTTTGAGGAGGGGCTGTCGGGTTCATCATGTGTGCTTAATTTAGGGTTTTATCAAAATGTTCTAGCTCAGACTGCTGTCTAACTGTGTTAATTGTACCGCATAGACTTTGAAGGTTATCATTAAACCATAAAATTCAATCAAATAATTTAACTTCAAGCATAAGGAAAATTTCAAGAAAGACATACAAGACATTATTAAAAGGAGGAAAGTAAGACCACTACATCCGGGCAAGGTCATTTCAGATGTGCTTGAAGATGAGGTAGTCGATGACTCTTGAAAAATGTCAGCGACTACCAACATTTTTAAACCCTCAAACCTGACTATTGATCGCCTCAGCAACAACAGTCCGATGTCTGGGAGTATTGCAAGTTATTGTCGGCTGTGCAAAACCCGAATCTACCAAAGCTTGCTCGATATCCAACCCAAAATACTGATCCAAATAAGGCTCCGTACTTTTGAGCAAAGTCAAAATATAAGCAGGCATTTTGGCATAAATTTCCGATTGTGGATTCATATCCATAATCGCCAAATGTCCGCCAACACGCAGCAAACGTCTCGCTTCCAGAAATACTTCCTTCGCAGCTTTCTGCGGCAATTCGTGACATACCAGACAAATAGAAACTAAATCAAAAGCATTCCCCGGTAAACCAGTAGATTCAGCAGCAGCGTGCACCCAAGTCGGACATTTTTGGTTTGACAATTCAGCTTGTTTCTGCTGGGAACGGTATTGAGCTACTGCTAAAAAATAAGGCGACAAATCCACGCCGACAATCTTCGCTTCCGGGTAAATATCGCCAAGTGCAAAGGTGCTCATTCCCACACTGCATCCCAAATCTACAATATCTTGCGGTGCTTTGGTAATTTGAGATTTGACAATTTCGTGATAGCTGGCGCGAAGTTTGGCATCGCCTTCTGCACACGCTTCCGGCCAAATTCCTGCATGAACTGCGCGGGCGGCAACTTCAACTTCTGTGGCGGCTTCCCAACTCATATTACCTTTTTCGTAGGCGTGAAATGAAGTTAGATAATATTTCGGGTAAACAAGATCAGGATTTTGTACGCTGAACAATTCTGCATCCCAATTCCGATCTAAAAGTGCTTGGGCATCTTGTCGCCAATTCACTCCTATTTTTTGGGCTCTTTTTATCATCATTTCCCGCGCTTGGTGTTTGGCTAAGTCAGCCAAAGGTTTGATGGAGAGTACGCCGTTTACTAGGCGCGATGCTAATCCTGGAGTTTTGTTAACTGCAACAGTCATATTTTATGTTCTTCTCTTTTGCGCCCTCTATTATAACAGATGTCGGCGATTTTATTCGGTATATATAATGAAATTTAACTTTTTTAAATGAATCGCTCCAGGCCGCAGAGAACGCAGAGTTAGAGAAGAGAGAAAAAACACGAGTAGTTCAGAACTGGGTCTGATCGTGTAATACTTATTTGTATCTATGTACTTCATTCTGCGGATTTAACCCGTAATCGGGAATCGGATTTTCGGAAGTTGGAGTATGTGATAGAACATTCTTAAATCAGGCTATTCAGGAGTTTGTGATGAGCAAGTCTATTGTGGAATTGGTTGATAATTTGCCGTCTGGTGGCGTGACTGTGATGATGTTGAAATCTCTCGATTTTGTGGTTCCGGGTGAGTGGAACAATCTCACGGGTTTTGATAATACTATTCAAGCGGTGACAAGGGAAACCGATCGCACTTTAGTACAAAAAATCCGCGATCGGGCGATCGAGCTTTACGCAGATCCCAACCAACCCTATCAAGCCACAGTTGGATTGTATCAAATTGTCGATCGGGCCGACACAGCCTTAGCCGCCAGCGCTATAGCCAATAAAATCGGCGAAAAAATCGGATTCCTCTCCTTTCTCAGCAGCTTGACTCCGAAAGCCGACGTAACTCAAACTCTTGACTTGTGCATCAAAGTCGTTGTTGAGTTAATCGCCCTCTGCAAACTCAACAATATTTCCATGAACAATATGGGCAGCTTTGGTACTGCTTTGTCGGATTACAAAAATGAATCGATCGTGCGAATGGCCGCCTTAGTTTGCGTTGACGGTTTAATTCCCCTCGGCCCAGATTTCATCAAAAAAGCCCAAAGTACCCTCGCAGGATTGAGTCCTACAACTCTACAGCAAAATCCAACATTTCAGAGCATTGGCAATCTAATTCCTGGTGGAAGTGTTGGTGATAAACTGGGTTTTATCACTGCTACCTTTCGCTCGGCTGAAGGTTGGATGAATAATTTGGTACGCAGTCGAGGTTTGACACCGGAATCAATTTTGCGGAGTATGAACCAGTACATCGATATTGCTGACAATAAGTTAGATTATGTGGCGGCATTTCTGGACATGAGCACCAATTATTATGAACACACGGGAATTCAAACTGTGGCTCGCCGATTAGTCGATCGAGCTTATGCTGAAATAGGCTCTGGTAGATTCTAGAAAAGCTGTTTTCAGGTGAGGAAAAAGAGCGAAGCAGAGCCTGTTAACGAGTAAGCAGACTTGTAGGCTTGTTCCCAGGCTATGCCTGGGAATACAGATCGGGAGGCTCTGCCTCATTTCAACCCTGCATGGCAATCTAAGGATCGCAAATTAAATAACTTACAATTTTAATTATTATTGTGGAACAGGCATCCTGCCTGTTCAAGACGGGCGGGACGCCCATCCCACAAACTTGTGGAAGTTATTTAATTCTCATTCCTAAGTTAAAAGTGAGATATAGCGGTTCTCAAGCGTGGTGAGGTATGCCCAATGC
>JAJAYT010000513.1 GCA_026786085.1 Microcoleus sp. CAN_BIN18
GAATCCCGAACTTGTCTTCGGTTGTACTCATCAAGATGACATCCAAAAAGTTCACGAATCTATTGCTATTTCTGCGGCAAATATGCAGCGATGGCAGCAGGAATGGCGCGCGATTATGCCGTCGGGAAAACTTAAGTGGATGCGAGGGGTTTCGAGACCGGAACGAGTAGATAGTCCGACGCTCCTAGGGCAGGAAGGCGATATAGTTTGGGAAGGTATGATACTGGATATTACTGATTTAAAACAGACCGAATCAGCTTTGCGGGAGAGCGAAGCCAGATTTCGATCGCTAATTGAGAATATTCCCGGTGCTATCTGTCGCAGTTTGTACGATGCTGATTGGACTCTGGTGTTTGTTAGCGATGAAATTGAGGCAATTAGCGGCTATCCGGCTGCGGATTTTCTGCACAACAATAGCTTGAGTTTGGCGAGCATTATCCATAGGGCAGACAGGGAAAAGCTCGATCGACTCCGCAGAGCAGCGGTAGACTCGAAACAGCCGTATTATCTAGAATACCGGATTGTGCGGGCTGACGGCGCGGTGCGGTGGGTGTCGGAAAGAGGCCGGGCGACTTACGATCCAGAAGGGTTGGTTTTGTGGCTGGATGCAGCGATTTTTGATATTACCGATCGCAAAAACGCCGAACTGACTCTGTGCTTGGTAACTCAGGCTGTAGACGGCGCTAGCGATGCGATCGCGATCGCAGATTTAGACGGCTATTCAATTTATCACAATCAAGCATTTATTCAGCGTTACGGCTATACAGTTGAGGAACTAAATGATGCGGGCGGCCCAGCAGTAATGTACGCCAAATCTCAAGAGTTGAGAAAGTTATTTAAGGTGCTGCGGAAAGGTTTATCCTGGAGCAATGAAATTGAACTCAAGGCTAAAAATGGCGAAATTATAGAAACTCAATTGCGAGCTGACTGCATTAAAGATAGCGCCAGTCAACCAATAGGAATGATGGCGATCATTGCCGACCTCACAGAACTCAAACGCGCCGAATCGGCATTAAAATTCAGTCAAGAGCGATTGCAGTTGGCGGTTTCAGGCAGCTCTTTGGGGCTGTGGGATTGGAATATAGCCACGGGAGAAACTTATTTTGACGCGCAGTGGAAATCAATGCTCGGTTACGCAGAAACTGAAATTGAAAACAACTTCCAAGGTTGGGAGAATTTGCTGCATCCCGAAGACAGAATCAAGACAAGAGCATCGTTAAACTTATATTTTGAAGGTTGCACCGATGTCTACGAGTTTGAATTTCGGATGCTTAACAAAGCCGGGAATTGGCAGTGGATTATGGCGATGGGAAAGGTAGTTGAGTACGACGAATGGGGTGCGCCATTGCGGATGACAGGCACTCACAAAAATATCAGTGTCCGCGTTGCAGCAGAAGCCGAAAAAACACAGTTAATTGCATCTCTACAACAACTTGCCGACCAGTTGCAAGAAGCACAAAAAATTGCCCGGATGGGAAATTGGGAATTCGATATTGAATCAGGAATTATTAATTGGTCGGCGGAAGTGTTTCGAGTTTATGGTAGAGAATTGAATCTGCCGCCGACAATGGCAGGAATTTTAGAGCAAATTCATGTCGATGACCGAGAAATGGTTACAGAAGCTTTGGAAAAGGTCGTGACTGAAGGGATAGCTTTCGACATCGACCATCGCATCTATTTTGCATCAGGAAAAATCAGGCACGTCAACTGTAAAGCACAAGCTGTTAAAAATGAATTTGGTCATGTGGTGCGGCTGTTTGGGACGGAAATCGATATTACCGATCGCAAAAAAGCCGAAATTGCTTTGCAAGAAAGCGAACAACGATTTCGAGCTGTATTTGAACAAGCGGCGATCGGCATTGTTAAAGTGTTGCCAGAAGGTAGTTTTTTGAATGCAAATCCAGGCTTTTGCAAGATTGTCGGATACTCAGAATTGGAACTGAAAGCGCGAAATGTTTGGGATATTTCACACCCGGAAGATGTAGCAGCAGATGTCGAGTCGGGCAAAAGACTGTTAGCTGGGGAAATTTTGAATTATTCAATTGAGAAACGCTTTATTCGTAAAGACTTTTCATTTGTTTGGGCTAATGTGACTGTATCTTTAGTGCGGGATGGGTTTGGGGAACCGAGTTACGGAATTGCTGTGATTGAAGATATTGGCGATCGCAAACAAGCCGAGTCAGCGTTGCAGAAATCGGAAGCGCGAGAACGCTCAAAAGCGCTAGAGTTAGAAGCAGCTATTAACAAACTCAGAACCACTCAAACTCAGCTCGTTCAAAATGAAAAAATGGTGAGTTTGGGTCAGTTAGTTGCTGGTGTGGCTCACGAAATTAATAACCCCGTCAGCTTTATTCATGGCAATCTCAGTCCGGCTCGCGGTTACAGTTTAGATTTGCTAGAATTGATTAAACTTTATCAGGATTGCTGTCCCAATCCTCCGGCTGAAGTTTTGGATAAAATTCATGAAATAGACTTGGATTATATTGTTCAGGATTTCCCGAAATTGTTTACTTCGATGCAAGTAGGAACCGAGCGAATTGTCGAGATTGTCAAATCTTTGCGTAACTTTTCCAGGTTGGATGAATCCGCTGGGAAGTCGGTCAACATTCATGAGGGAATTGATAGCACTTTGATGATTTTGCAAAATCGCTTGAAATCTCACAGCAGCCGTCCGGGGATTGAGATTGTTAAAGATTACCAACTATTGTCGCCGATTGAATGTTTTCCGGGCGAGTTGAATCAGGTATTTATGAATATTTTGATTAATGCGATCGATGCTTTGGAAGAACGGGACAAGCAGCGGGCGATCGAGGAGTGCGATCGGCATCCCAGCTCGATCGCGATTCGCACTTATCCGGCTGTTGGGGGGTTCGTAGCGGTATCTATTGCGGACAATGGCGGGGGGATACCGGAGTCGGTGCGATCGAGGCTGTTTGACCCGTTTTTCACGACTAAGCCTGTGGGCAAGGGTACTGGCTTGGGATTGTCGATTTCTCATTCGATTATAGTCGATCGGCACGGTGGCCGATTGAGCTGTATTTCGACACTCGGAGAGGGAGCGGAGTTTGTGATTGAAATTCCCGATAAGAGGGCGGTTGAAACCGCGTCTACAAAAACGATGTCCGCCTCCGCGGACTGAAGAAAATAAGGTAATTTTCACCGCCCGTTCTTCAACCCGCTCTTAAGCGGGTTTTTTTTGTATAGACGCGGTTTCAACCGCCGTCTTACTGGCGTGACAAATACGATTTTTGCCTTCGTTTTTGGCTTGATAAAGGGCGCTGTCAGCACTGCGAATTAGGGTGTCGGGAGATTCCTCGCCAGAAGGAACCGCCGTAGCAATGCCGCAACTGAGGGTAACGTAGGAGCCGATCGACGATCGCGCGTGGGGCAGTTTCAAGCTGGCGATGCGATCGCAAATTTTTCGGGCGACAACGTTTGCCCCTTCGGCGCTGGTATTCGGCAAAATTACGGCAAATTCTTCGCCGCCGTAGCGGGCAGGCAAATCCCCAGCCCGGTTGGTAGAAGAGGCGATCGCCCTGGCTACTTGGCGCAAACAATCGTCACCGCCGAGATGGCCATAAAAGTCGTTGTAAGGTTTAAAAAAGTCGATGTCAAACATAATTAAAGACAGCGGCAGTTCCTCTCTTGCCAATCTGCGCCACTCTAACATCAAAACGCGATCGAACTGGCGACGGTTGGCAATGCCCGTCAGTCCGTCAGTAGTTGCCAGTTCCTGCAATTTTTGATTGGCTATTGCTAGCTGGCGGTAAAGTTGAGATTGTTCGATCGCGATCGCCACTTGATTCGCCAAGTGCTGTAAAAAATCTATTTCCCACTGCTGCCATTCCCTCGCATCGCTGCAATTGTATGCTGTCAGCATTCCCCACAAATTATTGCGATTTTCACTTCTAAAATCCGGCGCACTTTTTCCCTGCGCGTGCGGTTTGCCAACAGTCGGCAGCGAGATATAATTTTCGGCTGCATATTGATTTTTTTCTGCATCCCAAACACTGCTTTCTAGTCTTTGGTTTGCCGTTTCCCAGTCGCCCGATTGCCAAATTGGCACGCTTAAAACTGCGGCAATTTCACAATCTGTCAACAATTCTTTGCAACTTCCAGACAAGGCGGCAGTGCTGACATCTGCTATTGCTTGTACCGACTGGGATTCGACCAAAACAAAGCATGACACCGCCAAAGCAGCATTAATATTTTGGTTTTCAATATAACCGTCTGGCAAACCATCACCTGCGACGATCGCACCTTTTTGCTCTTCCCCGTCAAATTGATCCGCCCAATCCTGACAGCGATAAATTAAAACGCGGTCTGTTTTGAGAAATTGGCGCACTTCTGCTACGGTATTTTGGAGAATGCTGGCGGTGTCTATTGACGATCGAATATGTTCAATCATTTGTCCCAACAGCCGCTGTCGGATCGCCTGCTGTCGCAATTGTTCTTCGACTTGCTGGCGTTCGATCGCGTAATGGATTGCCCGCACCAGCAGAGTTCTGTGAAATCGTCCTTTTACCAAACAATCTTGAGCACCCGATCGCAATACCGACAGCGCCGTATTTTCATCGTTGATATCTGTCAGCACCACAACCGGCACTGTGGGCGATCGGGCTTTCAATATGGCGATCGCCTCGCTTCCCCCCAAGCTTTCTGACACTGACAAGTCTAATAGAATGGCATCAAACTTTTCTGCTTCCAGACACGCGAGTCCTATCTCCAGAGACTTAACAGTTTGGAGGCGAAACAAAGACTCACTGAATGACCCTAAAAGGTCTTCGATCAGCGTCGCATCTGCCAGATTGTCCTCAACCAACAAAATTTTCAAAGATTGGTTATCTATTAACACAACTATAGCATTCGGAGCGGGTTGAAGGAATTTTTTTTGTTTTGAGAGCGATACTTGCGATCGGTGTCAATATGTCCCTCTATTAAATTCACTCCCAACTCAAACTATCGATCTCGCCCTCAATTAAAGCTTACAGCTCCGGGGGCGGAAGCGAAACGATTTCAAACCAATACTGGCATAAAGTCTTCATTACTTCAACCAATCCTTCAAAAGTGACTGGTTTGGATATAAAAGAATTAGCACCCAAGCGGTAGCAAAGTAAGATATCTCCGCTGCGGTGCGACGTTGTTAGGATCACAACCGGAATTTGTCGCAATTCGGGGTCAGCTCTGATTAAAGTTAATGCTTCTCGCCCGTCAAGCCTCGGCATATTCAGATCCAAAAGAATCAGGTCTGGCTGATACCAATTGCTGTTACCAGCATATCGTCCGCGACGGTACAAATAGTCTAGCACTTCTTCTCCATTTTCCACGAATTCGCTCCTAATTGATACTCGAACTTCTCGCAGTGCTTCTTCCACCAAAAAGCGCGTATCCTCGTCATCATTGGCTATTAACATAGTAAACTTTTTCTGTTGATAATTCACGGTTTTGTCTTACTACCAACGGATTTTGTGAGGTGTCGGGACTTGAATCGGTGTTCGATCGCCTGGAAAACATTTGTTGCCATCATCCGATCGATCTGGGGGATCGCACTGAATTTGTGTTGCAACAATTTGCGATTTTGCCTGATTCGCAATAGTTTGCGAATCACGCTTGTTACACTTGGCAGTTTGTCGGACAAGCGGCAAGAGTGCAAACACATCACAAATAATTGCCCGCGAACTACTAGGAAAACAACTGCATCCCCAACCAAGATGCTCTGGATACAGTTGAAACAAACTGAAAATTCTGGCGTGCACCGCTGATTGTTAAGTTGTATAAGGATATAACTAAGCTATTCTACATTTAAATTGTGTGTCAAAAATCAATAAAACTCTTGTGGGGCGTTGCTCTGAGCAGCGTCCCGAATTTCCAATTTAAATGCGCAACAGCTTAATAGATTTATCGTGATGGATTTTTAGCTCAATGTCATCAGTGAATATGCTACATTTTTCAAGCATTTTTGTAAAGAAACGACAAAGATATTTAAAGCTTAAGTAAATCACTGATGACTGCTACCGACGGACTGCTGAATTCACTTAGGTACAGGAACAGAAAAATAAAAAGTCGAGCCTCGATCGGGTTCAGATTCTACCCAAAGGCGGCCACCGTGTCGATCGACAATTCTTTGACAAATCGCTAAACCGATACCCGTTCCCGAATACTCCTTTTGGGTATGCAAGCGCTGAAAAATCTGAAAAATTCGCTGATAGTGTTGTTGAGCAATCCCAATACCGTTATCCTGTACCGAAAATACCCAGTTATCCTCTTGACGCGAAACGCCGAAAATCACCAGCGGCGGCTCACTACTGCGGTACTTAATCGCATTACCAATTAAATTTTGAAACAGTTGCAGTAGTTGAAAACTATCACCTATTACCCTCGGCAAATCGCTCCTAGTTACAGAAGCTTGATTTTTGCGAATCGCCAACTGCAAATTAGCACGAGCGTCCTCAAAAACCAGATTGCAATCTATCAAATCAAAACTTTTTCGACTGCGACCCACCCGCGAATATTCCAGCAAATCATCAATCAAAGCCTGCATCCGCACGCAAGAATTAACAATATTGCCGATAAATTTATTCCCTTCGGAATCCAGTTGGTTATGACAGCGCCTTTCTAATAGTTGAGCATAGCCAGTAATCGTCCCCAAAGGCGCTTGCAAGTCGTGAGAAGCCACGTAAGCAAACTGTTCTAATTCGGAATTAGAACGAGTTAACTCTTCAGCATAGCGGGTTTGAGTTTCTAAACTTGCTTCCAGCAGTTCTTGTGCCAGTTTGCGATCGGTGATATTGCGAAATGTCACAGCCAAGCCGTCGTTTAATTTGACCGCCACAATATGCAGCCAAGCACTGATATCTCGATCGTCTTCATAAAAAAATTCTTGGTCTACAGTTTCTCCTGTTTCTACCACAGAAACGTACAAATCAAATAACCCACTCTTGCGAATTTGGGGATCTTCTGCCAACAAATATTTGCCAACTATCTCATTGAATGGTCGCTCCGAAATTTTTTCGGCAGCGCGGTTGACCAACAGCAACTGAAAATCCACAATATTTCCCTGATTGTTGCGGACGGCAGAATAAGCCGCCACACCGTCTAAGGAACTATTTAATATGCTAGCAAGCAGCGACTGCGACTGTTGCAGTTGAGCATTTTGCTCTTTTAGTTGCTGTTGCAGTTTTTGCAAGCAGACTTGCTTGTCGATGCGCGCCAAAACTTCTTCTACTTGAAATGGTTTGGCAATATAGTCCGCGCCGCCAACTTGAAAGGCTTGTAATTTATCATTAATATCATCTAATACGCTCAAAAAAATTACCGGAATGTGTTCAGTTTCTGGTGTTGATTTCAATCTTCGACAAACTTCATAACCGTTCATTTCCGGCATTCTAATGTCGAGCAAAATTAAATCTGGGCAATTGGCGATCGCAGCATTCAACGCCAGTTGAC
>JAJAYT010000514.1 GCA_026786085.1 Microcoleus sp. CAN_BIN18
CCCATGCCCCATGCCCCATGTCTAAATATTATGTATTTTTTACGAGAAATGTCTTGCCACAACCCAATGTCGCCAGCTTAGTTCAAGTTGCACACTCTGCGAATGCCGCAGCAAATCTTGGTTATCCAGCAGTTTTGGTGTATCTCCGCAAAGGCTGGAGTGCTTTTAATCCGATTGATTGGTTTCGCCCTTTTCAACCTCGAAAACCCGACGACAAACTTGCCCAAATATATAATATTCAAGATAAATTAAAAATAGCTGATTTACCGATGCCATTCCCGATCAACCTTTTCGACAGCAAGTGGACGAGTTCGAGTACAATAGTCTCAAAATACTACCTACCGATTCACCTGCTCAAATCCACTCAAATCGTTCACACACGGGACTGGAACTTTGTCAAAGCAGCAGTTAAAAATGGAATTCCCGCTATCTACGAACAACATCACCACGAATCCAAGCAATTTGAGCCGGAAATTGTCTGCAATCCGCTGTTTCAAATTGCTGTAACTGTTGCCGATACAGTGCGAGAAAGTATGATTCAAAATGGGATGCCGCCGTCAAAAGTAATTATGCTCCACAATGGCTTCAACCAATTGTTTCTCGCGAGACAAACGGCAGATTCCCAGATATGGCGACAGCAGTTATTAGAAGATGGAAGAGAAAATTTAGCTGTTTATGCGGGCGGACTTTACCCGTTTAAAGGTGTGAATATGTTGGTGGATGTGGCTGGGGAATTGCCGGGAGTTCAATTTGCGATCGCAGGTGGCAACAAATCCCAAGTAACAGCATATCAGCAGTTAGCCAGAGACAAGCAAGTTAACAACATCAAATTTCTCGGCTACCTCCCGCAAAATCAACTAGCCAGCTTGCTACAAGCCGCCGATGTGTTGACTCACCCTCACTGTTTGACAGAGGCGGCGACGTTTACATCTCCTTTGAAATTCTTCGATTATATGGCATCGGGAACTCCGATTGTCGCCACAGAGATTGCATCTTTAATGGAATTCAAGTCGGGAAATATAGCTGCGACTTGGTGCACGCCGGATAGCCCGTATGAATTTGCACAAAGCATTCAAGCTAGTTTAACAAAATATCCGAGGAAGGTCGAAGGTTATGCAGAAACTATGAATTTTGTCAAGCAATTTTCCTGGGAAAATCGGATCGAGAAAATTTTGAGTTGTGTGGATGCGGATGTGCGATCGTAAATTATTCATTAGCCCTCATCCCATAATTAAAAAATCCGTAGGGGTGGGTTTTACCAACAATCATCGCCTAAAATCAACAATCTCATAAACCCGCCCGCCCACACGCGAAAACCGTTTCTTCCTTCTTCCTTCTTCCTTCTTCCTTCTTCCTTCTTCCTTCTGCTATATGAACCCAAAAATTATCGGCACAATCACCACCTACCCAGGCATGAACCAAAGCGACTGGTTGTGGCAACAAACCCCCCACAACTTCGGCCAATGGGGCAACATTCAAATGCTCGCCAACCACCCAGAACCCGACTTTTTACTCATGTATCAATTCGACTTTCCCCGACAGCCCAAACAGCAGTCATGGCTCGACAAAATACGCCAATATAGGCATCACAACCCAGAAAATGATATTCAAAAAGAATTCCGCAACGTTCCCAAAGAACGGATTATTTACCTGATCAGAGAACCGCCTTTAGCAGAAGTGATTGAGATTACCAAAGCCAACTACGAACAAGCAAAACTTTATTGCGGTTACGTTTCCGGGCCCGACGATTTCGCACCCAACCCCGATTATATGCCCGCGATTTGGTATCACTCTAACTCATTTCGAGAACTCAACGAAATGCCGCCACCAAATAAAACTAAATCCTGTTCTTGGATAACTTCAGTCGTTAGTCGCACAGCCAACCACAGGCGCAGATTAGACTTTATCAAATTGCTGCAACAACAAGAATTAGATTTTGACCTTTACGGGCGAAACTTGCCAACTTGGGCGCAGGGAAACGGCACGGTTAACAATAAATGGCACGCCGTCGCGCCTTACTATTACAATTTGGCTATTGAAAATTATGCAGAAAACGATTGGTATGTCAGTGAAAAACTTTGGGATGCTTTGTTAGCTTGGAATTTGCCGATTTATTACGGTGGCTTGGCGGCGGATAAGTTGTTGCCTGCGGGAAGTTTTTTGCGGCTGCCGAGTTTGGATCAGAAAGGAGTAGAATTTATTAAAGAGGTTGTGGCTACTGCGGATTATTGGCATGAAGCGAGGGAGAAAATTGCCGAAGCTAGGCAAATCATTCTCCACAAATTGAACTTGCTCAATTGGCTGTCTAACTTTGTATCTTAGGAAATAGTTAAAATTTTGGTTCGTAGTGAGGACTTTAGTCCTTCTTTGATTGAGACGGACTAAAGTCCTGACTACGAACCTTTTATTAGGGTGATTTGGTGGATATAATATGAATGGAATTTGCACGCTTGCCAACGATACAGTTTACGACCAACTAATTGCCTTACTCAACAGTATTGAAGTGATTTTAGGCTCAAAGATTCCCGTCTGCATTTATCCTTTTGACGAGCAAGTACAGCAAATAAAAACTGAAATTGCCAAGCATCCAAACGTTTTTATGTATGAAGATGTCGCATCAATCCAGCGATGGGACAAATTCATGGAAGCAGCCGCACCTGAGCGCTTGAATCGTAAAAGATTCCGGCTTTACGGCGCGCACCGGCGTTTTTGCGCTTTCGATGGGCCGTTTGAAAAGTTTATTTATATGGATGCGGATACTTTGGTGATGAATTCCCTTGATGCGGTTTTTGATAAGTTAAATGAATCCGATTTTGTGGTTTATGATTTCCAATTTACCGATCCAACTAAAGTATACAATATTCAGTCGCCAAAACTGCTAAAAGTCTTTGAGCAAAATCGCCTAAAATCAGAAATATTTTGTTCGGGTTTTTACGGTAGCAAGCAAGGACTTTTTGAGCAAAATACTAGGGAATGGCTGGTAGCTGAACTAAAGTCTGGAGATGCAGAAATTCTTTACTCCGGTGCGGGAGAACAGCCTTTGCTCAACTATATGGTGATGAAAACGGGGATGAATAGCTATAATTTTGCTTATAGCCTCCCGGAGGGCGAAAAAACTGGGTGCAGCGTCACTTCTAAACATTTTGAAGAGCAAGATCAGATTTTGTACGACAAGGGAAACCGACTTACTTACATTCATTATATTGGTGTGCCGCCGGATTTAATTCGGAGAGTTTGTGCGGGTGAAAATATTGAGTTTCCCTACCGCGATTTGTTTCTGCACTATCGCTATCTCCGCGAACCAGAAAAGCGGCCGATTTTTAGGGAACCGCTAAAGTCTTATGCTAATGTTTCGGGGCCAAATTTGTTAGAAAGAGTGTTGAGAAGGTTGAGGATAAATTTATGAATCGCGGTATTTATATTGTTGCGAATGATAAGGTGATGGAAAGTGCGATCGCCCTTACATCTAGCATACGTCTGTACAATTGTCAAGTACCAATTTTTTTGATTCCCTTCGACGACAATTATCTGCAAGTCGCCGCCGCCCTCAGCCGTCTCCACGATGTGCAATTGTACCCAAATCTGGGGTTTGTGGAACAGTTTACCAGGGAAATTGGCCAAATGTTCGATCGCACTTTTCTAGCCCTCCCCAACAAAATGCGAAAACTCGCCGTTTGGTTTGGCCCGCTTGACGAATTTTTGTACATCGACACCGATATCATCGTCTTTGAAGACATCGCAGCCAACCTCGACAAACTATCGGAAGTAGACTTTTTTTGCTGCGACTACCATCACCTTAGCGAAAAACTGCGCAATGTTTTTTCACCTGTTATAAAAGAACAGCATATTTTCACAGACTCACAGCTTCAAGATGTCTTTAACAGTGGTTTTTGGGCTTCCAGAAAAGGAACGATTTCCGAATTGCAAATGTATGAAATCTTGCGCGAATGTTCGCAGCATCGAGAGTATTTTGATTTTACTCAAAATGTGACTGACCAACCTATATTAAATTATATCATTCTTAAACTGATTCCCAAACGCTGCAATCTTGTCAAAGCTTCACCAACCGAACCGGGAAGTTGGGCTGGTTCTAAGCATTTTCAGGAAATAGATTATGTACTTTATGACAAAGGTAAAAGGTTAAAATATATTCACTGGGCGGGGATACCGATTAAATCGGGTAGTCCTTATTGGAAACTGTGGAAACATTATCGTTATTTGCATCAAGAAAAACCTAATTTAATGCAAAGATTATTCCGATATTTGTAGGGTGTGTTGGGTGCTGTTTTGATACTTGCTATAATGCGAAATAAATATAGCGCCCAACGCACCTGACGCGATGATTCGGTGCGTTGAGCGCTATATTGATATTCGATATAATGCGAGATTATTCGCAAGCGCCCAACACACCCTACGGGATTAATTTATCAACCAAAAACTATGACAAATGGTATTTATATTCTAGCCAATGATGTTGTTTTCGACCACTTAGTGGCTTTATTAAATAGTCTCGAAGTCAACGGTGCAAAAGATATTCCAGTTTGTATCATTCCCTATGATGATAGACTGAAAAAAGTTCGAGTAGAAATTGCAACTCGTCACAATGTCACCCTGTTTGAAAATACAGATTCCATCCAATTTTGGGAAGACTTTGCAACTCAAGTTTGGACATCTCACGCCAAAGCTCAAAAAGTTTGGCAAGCTAAAGGCTGGAAACCAGTACACTGTTTGGGAATGCACCGAAAATTTTGTTGTTTTGACGGCCCTTTTGATAAATTCATCTATTTTGATGCGGACACTTTGTTAATGGATTCTCTGGATTACATCTATCAAAAACTGGATGAATTTGATTGGGTAGCAAACGATTTTCAATACAAATCCGACCTCAATTATGTATTTGATTTATTATGCGACAAATTACCATATATTTTCAAGATTGACAAACTGCAATCTCAGATTTTTTGTGCGGGTTGGTTTGCTTCCAAAAAAGGAGTCTTAAATCGCCATAACTCAGTCAAAATGTTAGAATATTTAACATCAGGAGAATCAGAAATCTTGTCCTTGCGGGGAACTGACCAACCTTTGTTTAACTATTTAGTTACGCGCTGCAAAATCTCTTTTTATAACTTTGCATATTCTCAACCAGAACAAGTAACGGGTAATCATTGGTCTTCTCAATTTGATGTGATAAATTATGTTTTATATGATAAAGGACGACGGCTGACTTACTTGCATTACATGAGTATTTCGGCGGCCAAAATCAATCAATTGTGTGATGGTGAAGATGTTGAGATTCCCTACCGAGATATATTTCTGCACTACCGTTATTTGAAGTCGCCGGAAACACAGCCAAAACTAACGCATCCCAATTGGTTGGTTCGCTTCCAGAGAAATTTCAAAATTTGGGTAATTAAAAAAATTAATAATCTTAAATTTAAGTTGCGTAATCTCTGAGTAGATAGAAAGTAACTGTATAGAGACTGAATCCACTCCGATTCGCACGTTAAACCCTCTTCTTTCTTTCGTTTCTTTCTCTTCCTCTGCGTTCTCTGCGCTCTCTGTGGTTCAAAAAAAATCAGATTAGGATAATATTAAAGAACTATCAACCCCCTTCCTTCTCAAAAAAGAGGGTCAATAGTTAACTCTCATTCTTCAAAAGAATCCAAATCTAGTGCTCTGGAGCCTCCCCGTTCCAATTCCAATAAAAGCTTACCCAACTGTCTCCAAATTAACCAGCCTGTGAGTATGGTTAGGGGCAAAGATAAAGCATAAGCGAACAATTTTGGAATTCCGAAAATCTCTACACCAGAAGCTAAAAATATGCAAATTCCACCGGCCATTCCCAGGAAAGGTATGAATAATTGCAATCCTTGTAGGTTACCTAATGTGCGAGTAGCACGATCTTTTGACCATAGTTGTACGGCTTGTTTGAGAGTTGCTTCAAAGGCCAAGCCGGAGGCCATTCCTGCTAGGAGTCCAGCAGTCATAAAAAAATAGGGAGGTTCTGGAAAATAATACACGAATAATTCTTTTGGGGTAATTGGGAATTGGGAATTGGGCATGGGGAATTGGGCATTGGGCATGGAGTATGGGGCATTGGGAATTAGTTATTAGAACCAACAACCAACAACCAACAAATAACCAATGACTAATGACCAATGACTAATGACTAATGACTAAAGTTTAGTTAAGGCGGCTGTTCCTGCTGTGGAAAACTCAGCCAAAGCGCCTAGAGCAACATTGAATAGGCGGGCTGGTTGTAAGTCTTCCTTGACTAGGTTCCACAGGCTGCGAACTTCTTCGGTGTGAATACGATCGTCCTCAATCAAAGCTAACATTAACTGGCGTCGCAAAAACGATCCTTCTTCTGATAGCAAGAATTGTAAACCTAGTTGTGCAGTGGGGAGTAGGTCGAAACTTCGATCGGACCTGGCGATCGCGATCATGTCCTCTAACCTGTTCCACTGAAATTTGCCATCTCTGAATAATACCTCAATCAGGCGACGCCGCAATGCCGGAGATTCTCCGTTCAACAAACGCCGTGCTACGTAAGGATACGCCACTTCGACTATTTTGAAATCGGGATTCAGCGTCAGGGCCAAACCTTCTTCTGTTACCAGAGACCGAATAATTAAGGCAAATTTCGCGGGGATTCGGAAAGGATAATCGTACATCAACCCCGAAAACTGGTCTGTAATCGTCTTGAAGTTAAAATCTCCGACCTTTTCGCCGACAATATCACCGAGGACAGATTCCAATGCCGGGACGATCGGCATAATATCTGTATCTGGAGTCAAAAAGCCTAGTTTGACAAAATCCTTGGCTAACTGTAAATAATCTTTGTTAATCAAATGAACGACAGAATCAACCAAATTTTCTTTAGTTGCTTCTTCCATCTGATCCATCATCCCAAAATCAATGTAAGCCATACGGCCGTCCGCTAAGGCAAACAGATTTCCCGGATGGGGGTCAGCGTGAAAAAATCCGTGTTCTAACAACTGCCGCAAACCGCTGCGGACTCCGACTTCAATTAAAGTATCGGTATCCAAACCTGCGGCTTTAACACGTTCGATATCTGTCAGCTTGATACCGTCAATCCATTCGAGAGTCAGAACGCATTTTGCAGTATAGCGCCAGTAAATACTCGGAACTTTTACGGTTGGGTCATCGGCAAAATTTGTCGCAAATTTCTCCGCATTTCGCCCTTCATTGATATAATCAATTTCCTCGAATAGTTTAATACCGAATTCATCGACTATTAAACTGAGGTCGTGACCGAGATTCAGTGGCAGCAAGGGGCCAATCCATCCAGCAGCCCAGCGCATTAAGTAAAGGTCAAGGCTCAAGATTGGCAGCAAATTCGGTCGCTGAACTTTAACTGCTACTTCTTCTCCGGTCATTAGACGAGCTTTATACACTTGACCGAGACTGGCGGCGGCGACAGGTTCGGGTGATATCTCGCTGTACATTTCGCTAATTTTGCGATCGAGTTCAGCTTCAATAATCTTGAAAGCTAAAGCCGAGTCAAAGGGCGGCAATTGATCCTGAAGTTTGATCAGTTCTTTGAGAAAGTCTTTGCGGATTAAGTCTGGTCTAGTAGAAAGGGCTTGCCCGACTTTAATGAAAGTGGGGCCCAAGCGAGTGAGTATTTGTCGTAGGTGGGCGGCGCGTTCCGGCTGGTGTGCTGCGACTTCGTGCTGCCAGCTATCCCAGAGCATCCCGATGACAAAGCCTCCGAAAGACCAAATAACGGTAATTGCTCGCCAAATGGCTTTCCAAGGACGGTTGCGGTAATATTGAGCGATCGCTTGTGGATCGTAGCGTCTAGCTTGAGTTAATTGGTACTGACGCACTCGTTTATTTTCCTCTTATTTTATGAAAATTGCAGGTTAAATTGAGAATTTGGAATTGGGCATTAGACATCCAGCATCGGGTATCGGGAATTGGAAGTCAAAAGTTAAAATCTTATTCCCTCGAACCTCTTCCTTCTGGATTGACCCGCTTAAAAACGGGTAGAAACCCCGACTTAAGTGGTAGATAACCCCAAATTTTAGACCAAAGTTAAAGTTCCCAGATTCATCTATGGAATAAATCTAAAATCTAAAATCTAAAATCTAAAATCGACTGACCGATCGCAAATCTTAGGCGAGCGGAAAATGCACCCGTTGCAGGCGGATTGCTAGCCTAAATTTGTTTCTTTTCATTAAATATAGTACACAAAAGTACAACTGATCGGTCAAAATACTTAATATATTTCCCTAATCGCTGCACCAGTACGGCACTGCAACCCTGCAATTCCTATGTCAGGAAAGCGTTTCTCTCTCCTGGGGCTCACACAAAAGCTACTAAATGCTATCCGCCCTGTGCCAAAGAATCTTTCAGCCCATAAATCGCCCGCTCTTGTTGATCCCTGGTCAGTTCCGGGAACATCGGCAAAGACAAGACCTCGCGACAAACTTGCTCAGCCACAGGCAACTGACCAGCTTGATAGCCCAAAGATTTATAAACAGGTTGGAGGTGCAAAGGTAGCGGATAGTAAACCATCGAACCGATGCCGCATTCCTGCAACTTAGTCCGCACCGAGTCTCGGAAATTGCCAGAGGGATTTTGCTCGTCTTCTTGACTTGTCAGCCGGATTGTGTATTGATTCCAAACTCCCTTGGCTGCCGGCAACTCTTTGGGGACTGCAACTCCGGGCACGCGGGAGAGAAATTCGCCGTAAACTGTCGCGATCGATCGCCTTTGGGAGTTCCAACTGTCGAGATACCGCAATTTAACGCTGAGAATCACCGCTTGCAGGGCATCCAGACGGCTGTTGTAGCCGATTTCTTCATAAAAATACCGAGAAGACTGGCCGTGTTCTTTGAGCATCCTCATCGAAGCTGCGAGGGCTGGATCGTTTGTCGTCACCGCGCCGCCGTCACCGCAAGCGCCTAAGTTTTTGGTCGGATAAAAGCTAAAACAGCCGACATGGCCGATGCTGCCGACTTTTCGAGACTGCCACTCGGCGCCGACAGACTGGGCGCAATCTTCGATTACGGCTAAATTGTGCTTGGTGGCAATTTCCATCAACCGAGTCATGTCTGTGGGTTGTCCGAAGATATGAACCGGCATAATTGCCTTAGTTTTTTCGGTAATTGCCGCTTCGATGAGTTCGACATCCAGATTCAAAGTCGCACAGTCAATATCGACAAACACGGGAGTTGCACCCACAGCGCTAATTGTCTCAGCCGAAGCGAAAAAGGTAAAAGGAGTGGTAATCACTTCATCGCCGGGGCCAATTTTGAGGGCTCGCAAGGCCAAAATCAGCGCATCGGTGCCGGAGTTGCAGCCAACGCAGTCGGAAACGCCGATATAGTCGGCAAACTCTCGCTCAAAACTCTTGACGGCGGGGCCGCCTATGTAGCCGCCAGAGGCGAGCACTTTTTGCACCGCAGCGCTGATCTCGTCGCCAATCTGGGCGTACTGCTGGGTTAAGTCGAGGGGGGGAACGTTATTCACTCTTGACACCACAAATTGCAACCATCATCAAAGCAAATTTTTACAGTAAAAATGTTTTTCAGAAACCTTTATTCAAATATCTTATAGTTGGACGGGCAAACAATCACTTTATCGAAAGGGTGCGCGTGTGTTAATTCAGCTAGATTTTATGGATTTGGGTTGGGCTTTGGGGATGGTGGCGATCGCGATCGGGCTTTCGGCGTGGCAGGGATTGGGGTTGGAGGGGGCGATCGCGATCGCGGCGGGGCGCACCCTGATCCAGCTCATCGGAGTCGGCTACGTGCTCGCTGTCGTGTTTGCCCCGGAGGGGAAAAATCCGTGGCTGGTGTTAGCAGTGTTAGCAATCATGCTGACAACCGCTAGCGTGGTGGCCAGCAACCGCATCAGCAAAAAAATCAAGCACTTACTGCCGTTAGTTTCTGGCTCAATTTTTATCAGTACAGCCTTGACTTTGGGCTATACAAACTTGCTCATTTTGCAACCTGACCCCTGGTACGAACCGCAGTACCTGATTCCCTTAGCGGGGATGATTTTGGGCTATGCGATGAACTCTGGGGCGATCGCGGGCGAAAGACTTGTGAGTACAGTTAACAGCAGCCAGTTAGAAATAGAAACCCATTTAAGTTTAGGATCGACACCGCAGCAAGCAGTAAAACAGTACCGCAAAGATGCGATCAAAGCGGGATTAATCCCGCTTTTAAACACAATGACCGTCGTGGGAATCGTCACATTACCAGGAATGATGACGGGTCAAATGTTGAGCGGTGTCAGTCCACTAGATGCAGCATCTTACCAGATTTTGATTATGTTTGTGTTAGCGCTGGCAACATTAATCGCAACTCTGTTATTGACTGAGGGATTGTCTCGGAAGTTTTTTAATCAAGATGCACAATTGATTAAATGGTAATAAGGTTCGTAGTTAACTGGTTCCCAGGCTCTGCCTGGTAATCCATATCTAGAGGCTCTGCCTCGCTGAAAAAATGGAGGCAGAGCCTCCGGATCTGCGTTACCAGGCTGGAGCCTGGTAACGAGTTAAAAAATGCACAATTGATCAAATGGTAATTAGAATTGCTAATATTAACTGGTTCCCAGGCTCTGCCTGGTAATCCATATAAGTGAGGCTCTGCCTCGTTGAAAAAAATGGAGGCAGAGCCTCCGGATCTGCGTTACCAGGCTGGAGCCTGGTAACGAGTTAAACAGACGCTGCGATTGCTTCGCTCTTGAGCTCGCAATGACAAACAAGTCTTAAGTGAACCGTATTGCAATATAGATAGGGTAAATAAATAGTACAATCAATTAACCTTTAAATTGTCGCCATGATTCAAACTCCAAATCAACCAGTAACCTTTGAAGACTTTGCCGAATGGAAACCAGAAAGCCGACCTTACGAACTGTACAACGGAGTAATTATTGAAATCGCTCAGCCACCAGGAAAACAGGAAGAAATTCTCGGTTTTTTCGCCTCGGAGTTAACTCTTGAATTTGTCAAGCTAAACCTTCCGTACTTCATCCCCAAACAAGTATTAGTTAAGCCAGCCGAAAACAAATCAGCTTATTCGCCCGACGTTCTAATCTTAAATCGCCCAAGTTTAGCATCAGAACTTTTGTGGAAAAAGTTCTCAACTGTGACTCAAGGGGCATCAATTCCGCTCATTGTCGAAGTAGTTAGCACCAATTGGCAAAATGACTACCTACTGAAAGTTGGCGATTATGAACTAATGGGCATTCCTGAATATTGGATTGTGGATTATCTCGGTTTGGGTAGCCGTCGATTTATTGGCAATCCTAAACAACCGACAATATCAGTTTATCAGTTGGTTGATGGCGAGTATGAAATCACCCAATTTCGGGGAGATGCTCGTATCAAATCCGCAGCTTTTCCAGAGTTGAAGTTGACGGCGCAACAGATTTTTCAAGCGGGATTGACTGACGGATGAAATTGCTGGAAATACCGATATCGGGTAGGGACACGGCAATGCCGTGTCCTGTATTAACTCTTCTACTCAGCAGATCCAATGATGGGAATTAATCGTTCCTCGATTTCACAAATATACGCTGTCAACCCTGTCTCAACACCTTTTTCTCGCAGATATTCCAGACTCGTCTCTTCCCAGCACTGTTGTTCGCGTTCCATCTTGCCACCTGTGAGCTTTTCCACAACAACTTTATGATTTCTAATGCGATCGGGATCTTCCAATGAATTAGAGCGTAGTCTGTGTGACTCCTCGCAAAGATTAAATGTCAATTCGGTTGTTATTTTTTGCAGAATTTGTTTTTCCTCTGGATTAGATGGAATAAACCCATTCAAAACCCAGGCTTCCCGCATTTTGTCGGCTGTACCAATAATAATTGCTAATTTAGCTTGTCGTTCGATTTGTTCTGAACGTGCTTGCTCAATACCTTCTCTGCACTGAGGTTGATTGTCTAAATCGCGGATGAGGAGAACTGCTTTAATCTGTCGGGTTTTTTGAATAAATCGTACTAAATTCAGAATTTTTATAGCTGCTGCACCATCAGCTTTTAATGCTCCATCTTGACGATGACCTAAATACCTTGGGGGACGGAATCCTAAGCTTTGTTGGAAATTTTCTATAATTTGATTGATATTTTTCCAGCAAGAATTCTCTGTGCCAGCTTCTAAACCACTCCATTGATATAGATGTTGCAGCATCTCAGCGTCTAACCAATCAATTTTTTGCACTAAAATGCGATCGGCTAATTTAGTAGCGGTTCGTGCATCTGCACTACTTTCGACAATCACCACAAACTCAATCATTAATTTCTCCTGCCACCACCCAATCTTCTCCCTCCGCATCCCAGAATTCTCCGGTGGTTAAAGTTTGTTTTGCCCATTCTACATCAGGATGTTCATCTAATCTTTTGCAACGAGTCACACCGGAGTTATTGTTACTTAATACATGAACTTGAGAAGGAGTAAGTTCATCGACAATGTAAGGAGAATGGGTAGAAAAAATAATTTGCAGGTTGTTGTTTTGTTGAATAATTTCCTTAAAAACAGCGATTAATTCTCGTTGCGCTTTGGGGTGTAGTCCCTGTTCGACATCATCTAGTAACACTAAATTAGGTTGAGTTGGATTTATCAAAACAGTGAGTAATCCGAGGGCGAGCATTGTTCCTTCGCTAATGGCATGGGCTGGAATGCGCTTACCAGTATTCATATCTAGGACAACTTCTTTCCCTACAATTTCCTGACTTTCTTCGTAGGAGATAGATTTGCCATCGACTTCGATTAAGCGTTGGCGATTTACCATAACCTTGGCTCGTTTTACGCCTACTTCGCGTACACCTGGTACAATCCGTTTCAACATTTCTTGTAAAGATTGAAACTTATCTGGAGCTTCGTCACGAAGATAGTCTAAGGTAGGTGCTAAGCCTGAACCATCGAACTCAACTCGCGGGGTAATTGCATCGCTGTAAGCTGCTTTCGCAAGATTAGTAGCTACTAGCTTAAGATGAACTGCGTATCTCAAAGATTGCTGAATTGGCTCTGGAGTATCCATTAAGGAAACTTTTGACATTCCTTTCCTATTTTCCTGATTTTGAGCGGCATTCCAGAATGCTCTAAAAACCCACTTCTGAGGAACGTTTCGTCTCCAGTCATAAGAAGCTTCCCAATCATTTATATCTGGGTTTCTCCAAAAACCACTTGCAGTAACAGACATATTATTTTGCCCAATTGTTGTAATAAATTGAGGCGCTCTTTCCTGCTGAAAAATATTTTCAAATGATGAATTAGCAAGCCGACTGAGATAATGCAATGCTTGCAATACTGATGTTTTACCAGAACTGTTTTGTCCTACGAGTGCGTGCAGGCGTGAATTATCAAAATTAAGTTCTGTATCTTGATGACTTTTGAAGTTATGAAGTTTTACCTTTTGTAGCATTTGATGACTAACATCCTTTTATATTTTTTGATTGCCGAGTTAGTGAGCTGTTACACATTTAATACTATTTGTCAAAAATCTTGCTACAAAATATTTTTTTGGCTTGTTGTCTCGATTATTGTGTAAGGTGCGTCGCCATGAGATTATCGATCGCACTTTAGGAATTTTCTAGGGCGACACACCCTACAAAAACTATTAAGTTGCCATATCAAAGGAGGCAGAGCCTCCGGATCTGCATTACCAGGCAGAGCCTGGTAACGAGCAACTTCAACACACTTCAACGCAATTACTTCGGTTCGTGGCTAGCAATCCGCTTGCCTTCGCCATCGTACACTTGCATCGGAATTTTGGCATTATCGCCGATCGCCTCCAAGGCCTTTTGCAAAGTTTCAACGTGCTTTTCCACAGCTTGGCGAGTCTTCACAGAATTATTGTTATTTGCCTGAATGAAAGTTTGTTGCAGTTTCTGCACGTAGTCAGGAGTCACCTGCACCGCAATCAAACCTTTGCTAACAGTATAGTCGCAAATCTTCGGTTTGCCTTTGCAAGTTTTATCTAAATCCGTGCGCGCTTTTTGCAGTCTCCTTTCTTCCTGCAACCTTACTTCTGCTTCCCGCAATGAATTTGTGTAGGAATCGATTAGCGGTTTGGCTTTCTGGGAATAAGAAGTTGCCGTCGGTACTTGCTCCGCGTAACCCAAAGCTCTGCGCCAGTTTTCCGATGCTTTAAACCAGCCGTTTTTACCCTCAAAAATTCGAGCTTCGGCTGCTAAAGTCACTGCTTGAGTATAAGCATTTTCCGAAATTCCTTCCACATTTTTGCGCTCGCGTGCCTGTGAAAGCTTAGTTTCGTATTTTGGAACTAGCAATTTACCTTGTTGATAAGATTGCGTACTGCTGGGTATTTCTGATAGTATTGCGAGGGATTTTTCCCAACCTGCTTGCACTTGATCCCAAGTCTCGGCTGTCTGAGCTACTGCTTCCCGAGCTTCTGCTAGTTGGGCTGTACTTTTGGCCTCTATCAGCGTTTTTTCGGCTTGTCTTTCTGTGCTTAGTTGCTTGTTTCCGCTGGCTAAATTCTTCCGGTATTCCTGTGACTTTTTCTGAGCAAACGGATAAACTGGGCTGTCTGTGGGGATTTCTCCGAGTTGGGCGATCGCACTTTGCCACAGAGATTGCGCTGCCTTTCCAGTCTCGGCAGAATAAGCCGGATTTTGAGTTTTCTCACCTGCCGATCGCGCGAGGCGTGCTGCATCGATCGCAGAGTTTAAATTCTGACTTTGCTGTTGGTACTTTTCCAGGGCGCTTTGAGCTTCACCGCGATGAATTGACCAGGAGGGAATCGGCTCCACAAGGGCGATCGCCTGTTTTAACTGTTCTTGTGCTTCTTCGGGACTGCTAGCAACTTTTGACGTTTTCAGCGTCTTCACCGAATTGTCGCTCAACTGTTTGGCATTAGCTAATGCAGTACATTCTCCGATGACGCAGGGGCGACTCAGCAAGTAATAACCGCCTGCCAAAATTACCGCTGCAATGCTCACCATTCCGGCGGTGGCTAGCATCGCAAAGGGTGAATGCTTGGGGGTTTGGGCGACTGTTACCGCAGGCTCCATATCCAGCGCATCGAAGGGATTATCTCGAATATTGGCCGAGGTTGCAGCTACCTTAAAGGCGATCGGCTCAGAATTGCTGGAACTATCCGAAAAATTGGGGAAATATTCATCGCCCCCGCTATTTTTCACCTCTGTTTCTAACGGCAAATCCTCAGCTACATCCGCCGTATCCGCTGGATTTGCTGCTAAGACTATCCCCGTTTCTGCTGCGGGTATTTCGGGTTTTTTGAATGTCTCCACTGTTTTTGGTCTGGACAAAACAGGGTGGTGCATCGTAAAAGAATGGAAAGCGTAAGGCTGTTTTTGCCCAGTAATTTTGAGGCAAAGTCCAATCTGTTGAATAGCTTCCGGTTCTATTTCGAGAATTGCTGCTTCTAACACCGCAAAAGTCGGTTTTGCTTTGAGAACTAAACTGCGCGGGTGTTCTCCCACAACCGTCAAAGATTCATCTCGAAAATCGCAACTGATATAAAGCGGTAAATTTTTAAATCCGGCTGCTTGCAAATGTTTCTGCAATTTTACTTCTAGAATTTGTGCGTTACTTTGTCGCTCTGCTACTGTCATGTTTTTCCTCTGTCTGATCTCACCACTTACGACTTTAGATTTGGGATGTTAGATTGTGGAACTTTCGGGATTTTTGATTTGTTCTGACCGAAGAGTACCATTTTCAATAACAGGCTTTCGGGCCTGTTCCACAAAGAGTGGATTTTTTTGTGGGGTGGGCATCCTGCTCGCCCGTAAAAGGCTTATTGACCTTTGTGCAAGATATCAGTTTATTTAAACTTTGACACCGATTCATTCTAAATCTTAACTCTCAAATCTCAACTTGCAAGGGTTCTCCATAACTTTCGCTGTAATAAACTTGAGTTATGTCAAAACGTCCACCGTATTGTTTGAAAGGTTCTGCTGCATAACCAAGCGGTAGCAAACAGCAAACATCTACTTCTTCGGGAATTTGAAAGGCTTCTTTCACTTTGAGGGCTGCAAAACCTTCCATCGGACAACTGTCAACTCCAAAGCTTTGAGCTGCCAGCATTAAATGAGCTACTGCGAGCATTGTATGCCTGTTTGTCCAAGTTTTTAGGGACTCGAAGCAGGGATGGTTCTCGAACAATTGCGGGATTGCTTGCCGCAGATAACTGGCTAAGTTGTCATTCATTCCGCCTGCGGATTTACCCAATTCGATGACGGCTTCGATGTTTTCGGGTTGGGTAGCGCGCCGATCGCCACAGCAGATTAATACGACTGGCGCTTCTACCACTTGGCGCTGATCGAAAGCGCAAGTTTTTAATTTTTCCTTGCTGGCTACGTCTTGAACTACGATAAATCGCCAAGGCTGTAAGTTGAAACCAGAGGGCGATCGTACTCCCAATCGCAAAATCTCTGCCAATATTGCTGGGGGAATTCGATCGGGCTTGAAACTGCGAGCGGCCCGCCGACTTTCGATCGCTGTTTTAAAATTAATTGAAGGTTGGATTTCAATTGGCATGGGTTATAGATTATTGGTTATTGGTTATTGGTTATTGGTTATTGGTTATTGGTTATTGGTTATTGGTTATTGGTTATTGGTTATTGGAAATTAGAACAACAAATAACAACTGCCAACTGTCAACTGCCAACTGCCAACTGTCAACTGACTTACCCCAAGCCCAACTCGCGCTTCAGCAAATTAATCGACTTAGAGCCGATATAATTTTCCGAGCATACCAGGTGCGGGGGACGAATAATATCTTCTCTGGCCGCATTGATGGCAGCTTTGACTGTAGCAAAACTCGGTTGGTCGCAAAAAATTGTTCTGGCCGATCGCACGATCGAGTTAATCTTGTAGGTATCTGACAACAAAGCCGTCATCACCAGCAAATCTTCGCCCCGGATGCTGTGAATGATCACTTCAGTCGATCGCAGCATTCCGGGGCTCAGACTGACTAAACCCAAATAACTATCTTTCGGCAAATCCCCGACTAACTTGATCTCCTGAACATAATCGTAGATGTCCACGGGAATGACTCGCACCGATCGAGGTGCCGAAATCAATTCTGCTTCTCCGATAAAATATCGGCTCGTGATCACAGTTCCCGAAGAGATTTGATCGAGAAAAATACCCAACTCTTCCATCGCTACTAACTGGATCGGAATACGCAGAGCTTGTTCGAGTTCTTTCGCCATCAACTCCCCGACGCCGATGTCTTCAGTCGGGGCTGTGACGATTACTCGCGCGCTGCACCGGAGCCGCCAGTCAATTTCGGCCAAAAATAATTCCCTCGCTTGGTTGAGCGTACAGCCTTGTCCCAGAAGATGATCGAGACTTTTTTGAACTACTTTGTTGGCAAGGGGATATTGATCGAGGATTGCGGATTTGAGTTTGCTGCCGCCTTCGTGGCCTTGGGCGCGGACGTAAATCCCCGATCCAGCTTGGGCTTCTACGAGTCCGGTATTTTCTAGCTGTCGATATACTTTGCTGATGGTGTTGCGGTGCAAACCCGTCTGCATGGCTAGTTGTCTGGTGCTGGGTAAGCGATGTCCGGGCGGAAATTGTCGCGAGGCGATCGCAAATCTGATTTGATTGAATAGTTGGGTCGATGCTGGAATATCGCTATCTGTTTGAATATGAAATTGAACCATTATTAAAGGCTCCAACGACTTCAACTTAGTATTTTTATGTATGTCGAGTACCGCCCATAGGATGGCTCGGATATCTCTGTGTATAGCATAATCTGATTTGACCGATTTGCTGCGACGGTTTTGCTTAGGAATGAGAATTAAATAACTTACAATCTTTATTGTTCTTGTGGGATGGGCGTCCCGCCCGTCCCACAAACTTGTGTAAATTATTTAATTCGCGATCCTAAGCTGTTCTGGATTTAAATTGCATATCAAAAAAAATTAAACAATGAGTGAGGTGTCCCGCCCGTCCTAAATATACAATTTAAATGTGCGATCGCTTAAAAGCAAAACAGATAGATTAACGCGATCGTCCGAATGGAAAAACTGAAGATTTCAAGTATTTAAGAGAGATGGGTACAAATTTGGGCGTGGCTGGATTGAGGTATCAAACCTTGGGTAGGGGCAATTCATGAATTGCCCCTACCCAAGGTTGTAGCG
>JAJAYT010000515.1 GCA_026786085.1 Microcoleus sp. CAN_BIN18
AAAAACCCGGGCCCATATCGTCCGCAAAAAATTTTTAAAAAATTTTTTTTTTAACTGGGCGCCCCCCCAAACGGAATAAAAAAACACCCCCCGCTGTCGGGGCACAGCACTAAAAACGCAAAACTGAGATGCTCCCGTCCAGATACAACCCTCCGTTTCACTTCGCCCAACACTTTTTTTGGTAGCAAGACTTTGTAGAAATCGTATTAAATAACAAACAATGAATTCACAACTTTCTACGTTTTGGAGCTTACCAGCCGATCAGGTGCTGGCTCAGGTGAAGTCTACAACCGCAGGTTTAAGCAGTCAGGATGCTAAACAACACCTGAGCGAATACGGTGCGAACAGCCTGAAACAAAAACATAAATCGAATTCCTTGACGCTGTTGCTCAACCAGTTCAAAAGTCCGATTATTTTGATTCTGATTTTTGCTGCCGTGTTGTCGATAATTCTGCGGGATGCGGCAGATGCGATCATCATTTTGGCGATCGTCCTAATTAGCGGCTTACTAGGATTTTGGCAAGAACGAGGAGCGACAAATGCTGTTGAGAAACTACTGGCTTTGGTGCAAGTAAAAGCCACGGTTTTGCGGGATGGTAAATCTCAAGAAATTCCCAATGAGGACGTGGTTCCGGGTGACATTGTGTTGCTTAATGCTGGCGATAGCATTCCCGGTGACTGCCTGATTTTAGAAAGGAGATTTTCATGGTCAAATCATTCGATGCTTTAACAATTCGTGGGTTGTCTGAACAAGAAACAATTGCGCGACTCAAAGACGACGGCTACAACGAACTTCCCTCGGCTCAATCTAGGAGTATTTGGTCGATCGCGATTGACACCGTTAAAGATCCGATTTTCCTGTTGCTAGTCGGGGGAAGCATCATCTATTGGATTTTAGGCGACCTCCAAGAAGCCTTAATCTTGCTAGGTTTCGTGCTATTCATTACGGGGATTAGCCTCTACCAGCAAGGCAAAACCGAACACGCCATAGAAGCCTTGCGCGATCTTTCAAGTCCTCGTGCTTTGGTGGTGCGGGATGGACAGCGCAAACGAATTGCTGGGCGAGAAGTTGTCCGGGGAGATGTCTTAGTGCTAGCAGAGGGCGATCGCGTGTCTGCCGATGCGATCGTCCTGTCTTGTACAAATCTTTCAACCGATGAATCGTTACTAACTGGGGAATCTCTACCCGTTCGCAAAGTTGCCGCCCAGGGCAAAGTGGAGATGGCACGGCCAGGGGGCGATGAGTTGCCCTTTGTCTATTCTGGGACATTGGTAGTGCAGGGACAAGCAATTGTTCAAGTCCAAGCGATCGGTGCTCAGACGGAGATGGGCAAGATTGGCAAGGCTTTACAAACAGTCAAGCCTGAGATCACTCCCTTACAACGGGAAATGAATCGGTTAGTAAGCCGTTTGTTTGGTATCGCGTTATCTTTGTGTGTGGCGACAGTCGTGATTTATGGACTGACGCGAGGAGATTGGCTCAAAGGAATTCTCGCTGGCATTACCTTGGCGATGGCAATTTTGCCGAATGAATTTCCGGTTGTGGTGACGGTTTTCTTAGCCTTGGGAGGGTGGCGGATTTCTCAGAATCATGTCTTGGCGCGTCGTACTTCCGCCATTGAAACTTTGGGTTCTGCGACAGTTTTGTGTGTGGATAAAACGGGGACGTTGACTCTGAATGTGATGGCTGTGCAGCAGCTATTGCCCTATAACCCAGCAGAAAATACTCAGGCTTACGATTTGGGATTGCATCCACAAGATCCACTGCCCGAAACTGTACATCAATTAGTCGAGTTCTGCATTCTCGCCAGCCAACGAGATCCATTCGATCCGATGGAGAAGGCGTTTAAGCAATTGGGCGATCGCTATCTAGCACATACCGAACATTTGCACAAAGATTGGAAGTTGTTACGAGAATATCCGCTGTCGCCGCATCTGTTGGCAATGTCTCACGTTTGGCAATCTGCCGATCGCAAACAGTATGAAGTTGCTGCCAAAGGTGCACCGGAGGCGATCGCGGATCTCTGTCATTTTACGCCCCAACAACAGCAAATTCTAGCCACACAAGTTAGCGAAATGGCAAATCTAGGATTGCGGGTGTTAGGCGTTGCTAAAGCGTCTCTGCTCGATGCGCCACCGCCATTTTTGCCGCCGCATCCATCGCTTAATCCAGCTCATTTACCGGATAAACAACATGACTTTCCCTTTCAATTTATCGGATTAGTGGGATTGTCCGATCCAGTGCGTCCAACAGTTGCGGCAGCGATTCAAGAATGTCATACTGCTGGCGTTCGAGTCGTGATGATTACAGGTGATTATCCAGGTACTGCTCAAACGATTGCCCGACAGATTGGATTGCAGGACATGGGAGCCATCCTGACCGGAGCAGAATTGGATCAAATGAGTGATGCTGACCTTCAACAACGCATTCAAAATACGAATATCTTTGCACGAGCCGTACCCGAACAAAAGCTGCGGTTAGTCAATGCTTTGAAAGATCAAGGCGAAGTTGTTGCCATGACAGGAGATGGTGTTAATGATGCACCTGCGCTCAAAGCTGCCCAAATTGGGATTGCAATGGGGGAGCGAGGAACAGATGTTGCCCGTGAGTCGGCGGCGTTAGTGTTATTAAATGATGATTTTTCATCAATCGTCCAAGCAGTCAAACTCGGAAGGCGAATTTTTGATAATCTCCGCAAAGCAATGGCATATCTTTTGGCGATTCATATTCCGATCGCTGGGATGTATTTGATTCCAGTCTTGTTTAAGTTGCCGTTAGTG
>JAJAYT010000516.1 GCA_026786085.1 Microcoleus sp. CAN_BIN18
GGAGGGGAGAGGGGGAAATTGGCAGATCTAAGATCATGTTGTGACGGCGATCGCAGACTTAAAATGCAGCTCGTCACACAATTAGAGTGGCCACTGTCACACAGTTTGCCTCAAAACATCACATTCTCTGCTATGCCAGCGTCACTCTTGATTTTCGGAGAACGAGAGATGATATAAGTATCGAATTCAGGGAACGTCTCATGTTTTTTATTCAACTTATCCCCGGCGCTATCTCCGAAATACTTGCCTCTGTTACCGATACAGGCAGTTTGACTTTAGCCGATCGCTACGGTTTGATGGCCGCTGTTTTGGACGACTCTCTCGACGAGCAAGACAGACATTCGCTCAATCGCCTGCTGCGCTCCGTGCTCAAAGGAAAAGTTAAGATAGTCAACGAACTGTCGGCGATGTGTTAACAGCATTTAAAAACTTGATTTATGCAGCGCATAAGAGTGGATAAACCACGATCTGAGTGAGAGGGAACGTGCTGCGCCTGCTACCAGATATATTGCCAGAAGTTTCTTGACTGTTCTCAAAACGTGCGATCGCTTCTCGCCGTCTAAAAATTGTAATCCAGGTGTTCGATCGTTCGGACTTTAGTCCGCCCTCCAAAAATTAGAGGACTGAAGTCCTTGCGACAACGCTAATCATAATTTGTGGCTAGGTCTGTGATATAACCGAATTTAATATCAAAATTAGGAGAAATTAGCTTGAAAAATTATCACAAGTCTTTTTCGCCACTCTGTCTGGGAATCGGCAGTTTAGTTGCCGTTGCCGGAATAACAGCAATTGCCGGAACTTCCATCGCCAGCGACAACCGCAATCTCGGCGTACAAATAGCCGCAGCCGAAACTCCCCTAGCCCAAGAATTGCAAGGGAAACCAGTTGTAGTCGAAATCTCAGCCGATTGGTGTTCGGGATGCAAGGCGATCGCCCCCACCATCTCCGCCTTAAAAAAACAATATCAGAACAAAGCTACTTTCGTAGTTTTTAATGTCACCGACAAAGCGACAACCCAAGCATCAGAATCACAAGCCAAAAAACTCGGTTTAGCCAGCTTTTTTGCAGCCCACAAATCCCAAACTGCGACAGTAGCAATTTTAGATCCTAGCAACGGTCAAGTTTTGAAACAGTTTCAAAAAAATACCAATCAAAAAGACTACCAGACTGTAATTGACTCTGCGATCGCACGGCTACAAAAGAAATAGTTTACCCGGATCAATTGATTTTTGATCCGAGATTTTGAATCGCTCAAAATCAATTATAAGACTCACAGAAAACCTCTGTAGGGTGCGCAATGCGCACCCAGCTAATTTGTAGGGTGTGCACTGCGCACCGGTTGACTTTGATACCCATCGAAATGCGTACTGGTTCACTTTTTCGGTGAACATTGCGCACGTTACAAGATAAGCCTGTGCGCATTGCGCACCCTACAAACTATGATATTTTAAGTATTTGAGAGGCTTTTATCCAAGCTCAGCATACACCTTGACAGGGCTGGCTTTGAGCAGCGTCCCGAATATGCAATTTAAATACGCGACAGCTTATGTTGTATTTGCAAAACTGGGGTGCGCATTGCACACCTTATCTCTATAACTAGGGCATAAAACTACTTTTAATATCAGTCATAAAGAAACATCGCGACTGTGAATTTTGCGGTCATTTCTCACAATCCTGATATTACTTTCATTTACTTAACTAAAATCCTATGACTTTTCGCGCAACGTCAGATGACAAAAATTCTCCAAAAAATTTAGAAACAATCGGCGAAAAACCAGATGCAAGTAAGGGAAAATCTAAATTTTTCTTACCTGTAACTCTTTTTTTCGGAACTATGCTACTGATTGTGGCTGCAAATCAGTTTCAAAACTTTTATAGCAGCCTCACCTATCTCGTATCTCAGATAGAAACTCCTTATCAAAAATGGCTCGAACAGCAAAATACCAGCAATCCATTTGTCCTGATACTGCTAGCATTTGCTGGCGGATTAATTACTAGCATATCTCCCTGCATACTGTCGCTTTTGCCAGTAAACCTCAGCTACATTGGTACTCTTGAAATTACTTCCCGCCGCGATGCTTTGGCGAAAGTAAGTATGTTTGTTTTGGGCGTAATAACTGTATGCAGCTTGTTGGGATTATTTGCATCTTTTGCATCAGCGGTACTTGTAGATTTTCGCGGATACATTAATATTGCCGCAGGCCTAATAATTGTGGCGATGGGATTGAGTTTCGCGGGATTATTTCACTTGCCTTTACCTCGAACTAATGTTGCTTTACCTTTCGCTGGTACTTACGGTGCGGGCATAACTTTTGCGATGGTAACATCTCCGTGTTCGAGCCCGGTGCTGTTTGCGGTGTTGACGGCGGCTGCTGCTACTGGTTCGCAGGTTCTCAGTACGGTGACAATGATTAGTTATGCTTTGGGTTATACTGCGGTAATTTTCTTTGCTAGTTTATTTGCAGGTTTAGTCAAGCAAAGTCGGGTTTTGTTGAGCAATTCTGTGTGGGTGATGCGTTTGGGTTCTGCTGTGCTGGTTGTGGCCGGAATTTACTATTTACTTACTGGTATTCGTTGGTTTTTTTAACCAATCTACTTGATAAGCTGTTCTACATTTAAATTGGATGTTAAAAAACAATCAAACACTCTTGTGGGGTGGGCGGGAGAGCTCGCCCTAAATATACAGTTTAAATGCGCGATAGCTTAGGATCGCAAATTAAATAACTTACAATTTTAATTATTATTGTGGAACAGGCATCCTGCCTGTTCAAGACGGGCGGGACGCCCATCCCACAAACTTGTGGAAGTTATTTAATTCTCATTCCTTATTACCCGATCGCCTGACGAAATCTTTACCAAAACTTTAAAAAACTCTCCCGGAATCTGTGATTCACTAAAAATCAAGAATATTCGCATCGAAAGTGCTGGCTTGCGCCCTCACCCTGTGCAACCATCGCCCGCCATTCCAGCCCCATTTTGTACAAAAAATAAATTGTTACATAACTTCACATAAAAAAGTCCGATCGACCCTGATAGATTACTAGGCCAGTCTAAATGTTTGGCAAATAATACCGATCGGGCTTTGGGGCCTCACTTACAGGGATTTGACAGCGGAATGATTTCGGTGCGTTTCGCCTGTCATACCAATTAACCTTCTGCTTGCCATCTGGCAATAACATATTATGCATCTCAATTTTAGAACCATTGTTCGATCGATAGTTGCAGCAACTGCTTGCTGTTCGATTGTCATCCAAGAACCGCCAAAAGCTATGGCTGCTACATTAAGCAGCGGCTGGAATTATGGCATTGATTCCTTCACTGATGGGGTTAGCGGTTTCCAAGTCGGAGGAAATCAATTTGAGTTTTACGGTATCGGCATCAAACAAACAGTCGATCGAACTTTCATCGCCATCAATGCCAATTTACCCTTAGCAGGATCGCCTAACGCCGTCGTCCAAGGAGGTAGCATCAGCTATGGCGACTTATTCTTCAATTTTTCCGGTCAAAACTTCAAGAATGCTAGTGATGTAGCCAGCTTATTTGCCATTCGTTTTGCCGAGTCCAATGACTCCCCAGTCGCAACAGGTGTTTACAGCAATGTTACCGCCAAAAGCACGACAGCAACTAATGATGGATTTTCCACCTTAAGCCTATATAACACTCGCGTTCAATCTGGACGTGGAACGCCGTCTATTGGCAGTTTAGCTGCCACAGACCCCTACTTTGAACAAAACGGGCCGGTTCTCAACTCAATTGCTAAGGGTACAAAAGTCGGAGAAATCAGTTTTTTAAACCCAGCAGCTTTGAGCGCTATTGGCCTTGATTTTGGACAGTTTAATGCAGTAGGTTCGCAAACAATCGGATTCAGTTTCGATAAATCTGCAATGCCTTCGGGGAACTATGTTGCAAACTTGTTTGCAGAATGCGCTAACGATGCGATCGCCATTACAGGAGAGTTTGAAGCCGTACCGGAACCTTCTACTATATTCGGTACTTTAGTAGGACTGAGCTTTTTAGGTATTGGTGCAGCTAAACGCAAAATTAAGCACAAGATTGCTTAAGGATCGCAAATTTAATAACTTATACCATTTTTCTAAAGATATGCTATAGATGAATTCTTAGCCCCCCCGAACTCGCGGGGGGGTTGGGGGGGTAATATCTAGCGCTACTTTATGAAATTGGTATTAGTTATTGCGTACCTAAAAAAATTACAGAGTTGATATGAATGATGCACAAATTCAGCTATTTATCGAATTAATTGCGGCTCACATGGGTCTAGAAACTCGCCCGCAAGATCGATCGGGTTTATCTCAAAAACTTTTGACTCGGATGAAAGCTAAAAAAATAGCTTTTCCTGACAAATATTATCAAATCTTAGCCACTCCGAATCACGAAAGTCAAAGCGAATGGCGAGAACTCGCGCTGTTACTGACAATCAACGAAAGTTATTTCATGCGGGACAAAGGACAGTTTTCGCTCCTAGAAAAAGTTATTTTTCCTGAACTAATCGAGCAGAAGAGAAAACTGCACGAAAAATCAGGAATCAAGCCAACATTGCGAATCTGGAGTGCCGGCTGCTCGACCGGTGAAGAACCTTATTCTCTAGTGATTCTTCTAAAACAGCTAATTTCTGATTGGGAAAAATGGAAAATTATAGTTTTAGGTACTGATATCAATCAAGTCGCCATCGCCAAAGCGCGACGGGGAATTTATAGCCCTTGGTCGTTTCGCTTAGTTGAGTCCGAACTGCAAATGCAGTATTTCGAGAAGCGAAAAACAGAGTGGGAAATTGACCGGAAATTACGCGAATTTGTCAGCTTTAGCAATGTCAACTTAGTCACCGATAATTTCCCTAATATTTACACAGATATTCATAACATTGATTTGATTTTATGCCGAAATGTTTTTGTTTATTTTGAAGCTCAATATATTTCACAGGTATTGAAAAAATTTGCCAAGACGCTGAGACCTGGAGGATATTTAATGACAGGTCACGCTGAAGTTCACCGTCACGCGATGAACGAGTTTAAAGCAAAGGTTTTCCCGGAGTCTGTTGTTTATCAAACCAAGAATATCCTAGAGGAACCAGGTAAAATAAAGTCTTTAATTGCACCAGCATCCCAGCCAAAATCGGCATTTGGGCAATTGGGAAACGGAGAAAAAATTAGTAGCGACAACGGTCAGTTACCACAAAAAAAAACGGTTCTAGCTAGTCTTGCTAACGATAATTTTGGGCATTTAACGTCGATGTTAGCAGCAGGTAACGCCCTGGGAAAAATGCTCCGAAGTCGCTATGTCGAGGGCGATATGGCGAGCCAGAAACTGTCTGATTTACCTTCAACACTCGCAGCAAAAGAAACCGATCGCCAAACGCCTCAGATCCTGATGGCAGAGGCAAAAGCTTGTTTTAAAAATAAAGCTTATGCTGAGGCAATGAATAAAGCAAAACAGGCGCTCGACCTGCAAGAACACAATTTTGATGCTAATTATTTGCTGGCTCAAATTTATGCAAATTTAGGCAAGTATTCTCAGGCGATCGCACACTGTAAGCGAGCTAGCAAAGCAGATGCTATGTCAATATTTCCTGATTATTTGCAAGCTCATATTGCTGAAGAACAGGGCGACTTAGAAACCGCTAAAACTTGTTTAAAAAAAACTATTTATCTTTGCCCATCTTTTGTTTCAGCTTATCTTGAACTCGGAAATATATATCAGCAAGAAGGCAAGGAAAAGATAGCTATTAAAATGTACAACTCATCTTGTGATATTCTCAAAAAACTACCGCCCAATACTCCGATCGAACAGCAGGGAAAAATGACAGCGAGTCAAGTATTGATGGATGTTAAAAAACAATTGGTAACATTGTACAGCAAACAAAACTGACGCGCCGGGAGAAGCTAAAAAACTGGTTTTTTTTGTGAGTACCTGGCTGCCTAACCTAATATGATCGTAGAAACCAGTTTTTTTTCGCAAGTTCTAGTAAATAAAGTGTCAGAATAAATATGGAAACTAAGCCGTATCTTATATTTAAACATAACGGTTTGCTCTGCGGTGTAGAAGTCGGCTGTGTTCGGGAAATTTTCTTTCTACCGGAGTTGACACCGATCGCCGAAACACCTCAAGATATAGTTGGGGCGATCGATCTTAGGGGCGAAATTCTGCCCGTGATGGATCTAAATCTCCGGTTTGGCTACGTTTGGGAGGAGTATTCTGTCACAGATAGTGCGATCGTCATAGAATGGCAAGAAGTTCGAGTTGCCATCATTGTCAATGAAGTTACCGAAGTTAAGCATATCCCCGAAGACGCCATAACTGGGCAACTATCTTACGGGCGAGACAAGCCAGATGCGCCCGATCGTTTTTTAGCTGGATTCGCCCGCTGTGACGCGGATATTATCATGCTACTGAATGTCGATCGGCTAATTCGATATTCTCCCGACAAAACAGAGGCCCAAATCCCAGTTTCAGCCGCAGCAATTCAGGTAGATGCTAAAAATTTGCAGTTAGAAATAGAGCCAAAACTGTTAGCGGAAAATCCTAAACTTTTAAGCAAGCCTCATGTTTTTTGTCCTAATGCTACAGTCGAAGAAAAAGCAATTTTTCGAGAACGGGCTGACAATTTGAGGCTGTTGGGCGATCGCGAAAATTCTGCCCCAATTAATATGTCCCTAGCCGTAGTTGCAGAAGTGTTGAATGCTTATTAAGAGGATTCTAAAAATAGATACACGAATCCTATCAACTGCTGATTTTAGCAATTAAATACGATTTCCTTAAACCAGTGAATATAGCTGATTTTCTCACACATAAAAGCCTGTAAATAC
>JAJAYT010000517.1 GCA_026786085.1 Microcoleus sp. CAN_BIN18
CTTCTTCCTTCTTCCTTCTTCCTTCTTCCTTCTTCCTTCTTCCTTCTTCCTTCTACTTAACTGCGGCGACACAAAATCCAGCGCAATTCCATAGGTGGGCGGGCGTTTACCATCGGGAAGACATCTCTACCCGTGGCCCAACTGGAAAACCAGGGCGTCGGGGGCCAAGCTCCTGTCGGCAGGTGGTGGCGCTCGTACTCCATCACCAATTCGTTGGATATTTGGACTAAGGGCAACCCTTCCATTGCCACAGCAAGTTCTCCGGGTGTAAATAAAGTAGACCAGGAGAGTTGGGCAACTTGTCGCACGAGAGCATCTGGCTGATAGTCGCCGACGGTTAAAAAGGTGCTGAATAGCAACACGCCTCCGGGACAGAGAAAATCGCACATTTTAGCGAGAAAAAGCCGTACTTGATCGCTGTCTCGAAAATGTGAGATGACTTCGGCGGCAACTGCTAACTGGTAGCGCGCTGGTTTCATTCGCATTAAGGGGTCGAGCACATCGCCTTCGGTGACAGTCACGGGAAGGTTTTCGGCCTCGGCGGCAGTTTTCAATTGTTCTGCAAAAGCGGAGGTTAGTTCGATCGCATCTACAGAATAGCCCAATCTCGCCAGTGGTAAGGTATTACGGCCAGTACCAGCGCCCACGTCTAATATTCGGATGCGATCGGGATTTCCCAATTTAGCAGCCGTTGCCATCAATTTTGCATCGGGATGAGAGCCAAACAGCGGAGGTTCTCGGGTGTCTATCCAGTGTTTGTACTGTTCTCCAACCGTTGAGCTACTAACAATCAATTTGCAAGCCAAACCAGTTTGTGGCGGCTGCACTGATTCGTATTGCAGGATCAGCACCGATGCTGTGGAGTGGCGGTAGCCTTGTTCTAATTTAATCGCTAAAAGCTTGTTGAGTTCGTCTTTGCGCTCTTCTGGCAGGGGTCTATCGAGAGTGCTAAATAGCTTTTCTATAGCCTTCAGATACTCACTGAGCATTCCCGGTATGCAGGGAAAAATTAATTCTCCACGAGCGTTTACGCGAGTATTAACTTTGTAGAGGATAGCTTGCTGGAGAATGTCAGGATTTACTACCAGCGGTAATTGTCCGCTTTTGTCGATCGTCGTTTCAGCACCCATAATTTCCGGGAAGAGGTTATTGGTTATTAGTTGTTAGTTATTAGTTATTAGTTATTTGTTATTAGTTATTTGTTATTAGTTATTTGTCATATCGTTTCCGGCTGCATCGGTATTATTCAAACAGTCAACAGTTAACAGTCAACAGTTAACAGTCAACAGTCACCACCCAAAACCCGAGGATGTCTGAAAATCGGAGTTAGTATTTTGATCATCTGTGGTGCATTTAAATTGTATTTTTCGCGGCGAGGTGGAAAAAGCAAAGCGTTAAATTTTCTCGGCTTCTTCCCTCTCTCCTTCCCCACGTCAGCTAGAACAGACAATTTATATGGGGAGCAACTTAAAGCTGGGCTTAGTTGCTGCCGGTAAAAGTCACTTCGGGGAACTTTGACTGAGCTTCAGTTATCGGGCGTCGTCTGCCTTCTTCTTGCCAGTAGTTGATTACTTCTGTGGCTTGATTGAGGACTTCGACGCGATCGTTGTCAGCAATCCAGTGTTTGGCTTCGAGTTCGTTTTTGAGTTCTTCCCACGCATCTTTGCGGGGCCAGAAAAAGTAAGCTGTCAGCGGGCTAGTCCCTTTACCGACAACTTGGTCAACGGCGAGGGCAACATTCTCTTCTAGCCAGAGAACTTTTAAGATGAACTTGGACAAGCAAACCTCCAGGGTTCCGATCGAACTTATTAAAAATTTCTACAATCGCTAAGCGTAGCACATTCTGTTCAAAAATGAGTGATTAATGATTAAAAGTTTTGTCGCGCGGCTGGGTTTAGGGCTGGGAAGAGATAAAATTTGGGTTTTCACCCGCACCGATAGTACAAGGATAGTTAAGTTGTGAACAGAGTTATTTTAGTTTTTGATATTGACGGTGTGGTGCGCGATGTGTCTGGTTCCTACCGGCGGGCGCTGGCGGATGCGGTGGAACATTTCACGGCTGGTGCTTTTCGCCCGAATTCGATCGATATCGACTCTCTGAAGTCTGAGGGAGTGTGGAATAATGATTGGGAAGCGTCTTTCGAGTTTGTTTGCCGTTATTTTGAGGGGATTGGGCGATCGAGAAACGAACTCTCTTTTAACTATGACGAATTAGTCGCTTTTTTCCAAAGTCGCTATCGCGGCGACGATCAAAATTGGACTGGTTACATTTGCGACGAACCGCTGCTGTTAAGTCCGGCTTACCTAGAAAATTTAATAGTTGGAGGAGTTATTTGGGGCTTTTTTAGCGGCGCAATGCGTGATGAAGCTGCTTATGTTTTGTCAGGAAAACTGAGTTTAAATTCCCCTGTGTTAGTGGCGATGGAAGATGCACCAGGAAAACCCGATCCGACTGGACTTTTCATGGCTATTGAACAGTTAGAAAGCCTGCACAATTTACCCAAAAATTTACCCGTAATTTACGCTGGAGATACTGTTGCCGATATTTACACAATTGTGGAGGCACAAAAAATACAACCAAATCGAGCTTGGCGAGGAATCGGAATATTGCCACCTCATGTTTTGGATGATTCTGGTCGCTGTGAAGCTTATGCTGCGGGACTAAAAAATGCTGGTGCAGCAGCGGTTTTCAGAAATGTCGAAGAATTGACTACCGCGCGGATTGAAGTATTGGTTAAGACGGCGGTTGAAACCGCGTCTACACAAACGATGTCCGCCTCCGCGGACTCAAGAACATAACATACATTTTAACC
>JAJAYT010000518.1 GCA_026786085.1 Microcoleus sp. CAN_BIN18
CCGTTTGTTTTGACAAAATTCAGCCAGTCGGAGCTGGGATGGCCGTTTTTTTGGTTCAATATTTCTACTATGTCGCCATTCTTTAAAACCTTGTCTAGTGTTACCATCCGCCCGTTGACTCTCGCGCCGGTGCAGTGATTGCCAATTTCTGTATGAATGCGGTAGGCAAAATCTACGGGTGTTGAGCCACTATTAAGTGCAATTACGTCTCCGTTTGGAGTGAAAACGTAGATATCTTCGTCGAATAAGTTGTCTTTAATACTTTGTAAATATTCGCGATCGTCTTTGAGATCGGTTTGCCATTCTAGCAGTTGTCGCAGCCAGGTAAATTTTTCGTCGTCGCCGCTAACTGTGGTGTTGGAACCGCCGGTTTCTTTGTATTTCCAGTGCGCGGCTATGCCGTATTCTGCAATGTGGTGCATTGCTACGGTGCGAATTTGTACTTCGATGGGGCGGCCGCTGGTTCCGATGACTCCGGTGTGCAAAGATTGATAGCGGTTGGCTTTTGGTAAACCGATATAGTCTTTGAAGCGGCCGGGAATTGGGCAGAATGAATCGTGGACGATCGCCAAAGCCCGATAACAGTCATCATTAGTTTCTACGATGATCCGCACCGCAGCCATATCGTACACTTGGTTGAACCCTTTTTGGCGGCGGTGCATCTTCCCATAAATCCCGTACAAATGTTTGGGACGGCCGCTGACTTCATAGCATTTAATGCCTAAATTGTCAAGCCTTTCTCGCAAACTATCTGTGACTTCTGCAAGTTGAGTTTCTCGATCGCCCCGCTTGACTGCCACCAAGTCCTGAATTTCGCGGTAAGCTTCCGGTTCCAGGTATTTAAACGCTAAATCTTCCAATTCCCACTTGAAGCGCCCGATACCCAAACGGTTCGCCAGAGGAGCAAAAATCTCTCGGGTTTCTAGAGCAATACTGCGCTGCTTTTCTTCGGACAAATGCTCCAAAGTCCTCATGTTGTGCAGCCTGTCTGCCAGTTTCACGACAATGACGCGAATATCTTTAGCCATTGCGAGGAACATTCGGCGGAAATTTTCGGCAAGGCGCTCTGTTTTGCTGGAAAAATTAAACTTAGAAAGCTTGGTGACACCTTCAACCAACTGTCGCACTTCCGCGCCGAACCGCTGTTCTATTTCTTCGAGAGTAATATCTGTATCTTCCACAATGTCATGGAGGAAACCGGCGGCAATCATGACGCTGTTGCCCCCCATATACCGGAGTATTCCAGCGACAGCCACCGGATGACAAATGTAAGGTTCTCCAGATTTGCGGTATTGTCCTTCGTGCAAGTCGCGGGCAAATTCAAAGGCTTGACAAATCAAGCTGTTGTCAGTCAGGCAATTCGGGTTAGGGGTCAGATCCGGCTGCGGCGATCGACAATTTAGGCATTCTTGCAGCCAATCGGGAACTACAGCAGGATCGATCGAGGGAGAGGGAGTTAGAGTGTTCGCGTTCATGGGGTACACCTTTAAAACTTAGAAATACAAATGGTTAAAAGCTGGTTTTTGGTTGAATCGCCGAAATTATGTGTTTAGTTATACTAAACTGATTGAATGCCACAATTTGCAATTCCAAAAAATAGTCGATTTTTTTGTTAACTATAGCTATCTAATTCCGATCTGCCCCCCTTCGCAGGTAGGAAAATATAGTGACTCCACGGCCGTCGCTGCGGTCTGTCGATCGGGTAAAATAAGGATATTTTGGCGGTAGTGGAGGTGGGGGGCGATCGGTATTCACAGGCAACGCTAAACTAAAAGCAGTAGCCAGACCGATCGAGTCACGCCCGCCAGCGATCAAATTTTCTCAAAAAACAGGGAATTGCTGCAAAAATGCACGGCTTCCCTTAATATGAGCAAAGCTTAAGCAAGAATCTACTTTGATTATAAAGAAAAATTTGTTTACAAAATCATGATATTGTCCGAAGACCGCCGTCAGTGCTACCAAGAATTACAGCAAGCACTCGAACAGCTACAAAGAACCGCTGCACAGGATAATCTGGATCTGGCCGTGCTGGCGATCGAATACAAAAAAGTGCAACAATTTTTCGGAAATCAAATCATGAGAGCCGACAGCGGTGAGTTAGACGCCTCAGAAACATCCCCAGAGCAGTCATATCTGACGGAAATACACAAGCAACTACGGTTATTGGGGACAGATGTCACGTTTTTACAAGCCGCGAAGCAGCCAGCCACAGTAGAGGCGAGGCAAACTGCGGCGATTGCGCGGCTTAACACGATAATTGGCTACTGTGGCGCGCTGCTACAAAAAAATTCTGGTTCTTCAGGGCCCGCCCAGATACAGAATTAACAACTGAATTAATTGCGAATTAAGAAGGCAAGGAGAAATAAAGCGGTGGAATGTCCAAAATGTAAACATCCCAACTTAGAAGGTGGCACCTTAGCCGGCAGTATGTCGGTGCAGTGGTGTCCCAACTGCTACGGTATCTGGATTCCCGGCAGAGAATACGAAGTTTGGCAGAAAGAGCAGAGCCAATGGTACAACAAATCCGAGAAGCCAGAGCCGACAAGCACTCTCGGCATAGAATTCACGCCATCTCCCTACGACAGCAAAGCAGCACTGTGTCCCGAAGACGGTCACTATTTGTCCCGGGCGAAAGTTCCCTTTAGCAGAGTGCCGTTTTACATAGAGCGCTGTATGCTGTGCGGGGGAATTTGGTGCGATAACGGCGAGTGGGATATTCTCGAAAGTCTAGGATTCCATACCGAGATTGACAAGATGTTTTCTCCTAACTGGCAAGCTAAGGCCCGCGTGCAAGAACTCGCCGCTCGGGAACGTCAAGTGCTGACTGAGAAACTGGGCCCGGATATCGCCGGATATGTATTGGAACTTGCTGAAGTTTTAGCAGATCATCCCCACGCAGATTGTGCGGCAACTTACATACTGCGGAGAGCTGAGTTGAAGCGAAGGGAAATTTAGTCAGTTGACAGTTGGCTGTTGACGGTTGACGGTTGACTGTTAACGGTTGACTGTTGACTGTTGTTAGTAAGCGGTTGGTCGGTTAATGATGTAGTGATAAAATCTTTGTTTGTAGCAATTTCTATTGGTATTTACAAACAGCATATCGGTCTCTTGCTAATAACTAATAAGTCCTGAACAATACTAATAACTAACAACTAACCGTCAGTATATTGATAAATAATAAATAACAACAGACAACAGACAACAGTTAACAGTTAACAGTTGACAGACAACAGTTAACAGTCAAAAGTTAACAGTTGACAGACAACAGACAACAGTTAACAGTCAACAGTTAACAGTTAACAGTTAACAGACAACAGTTAACAGTTAACAGTTGACAGACAACAGACAACAGTTAACAGACAACAGTTAACAGTTAACAGACAACAGTTAACAGACAACAGTTAACAGTTAACAGTCAACAGTTAACAGTCAACAGTTAACAGTTGACAGACAACAGACAACAGACTAAGGACTAATGACTAATGACTAATGACTATTCTTTGTTTTCCGTTGAAAATCTGCGAGTAGCTTATCCTCAGCGGCGGGGCCAATCTGGTTGGGCTGTTGATGGGGTTTCCCTGACGCTGCAACCGGGGGGAAAACTGGGATTAGTTGGGGAGTCGGGCTGCGGTAAGTCAACTTTGGGACGGGCGGCGATGCGGTTGTTGCCGGATTCGACGCTGATTGAAGGGCGAGTTGGTTTTGAGGGAGAGTCGGTGTTTGAGATGAATGCTTCGCGGCTGAGACGGTTTCGGGGTGAAGCTGTGGCGTTGATTTTTCAAGATCCGATGACTCGTCTCGATCCTTTGATGACTGTTGGGGAACACTGTATCGAGACTTTGCAAGCTCACAGACCGAATTTGAATCGCCAGCTTGCTAAGAAACGGGCGATCGCAATTCTAGAAGCTGTGAAAATTCCGGCGGATCGTTGGTCGCAATTTCCTCATGAATTTAGTGGCGGAATGCGCCAAAGAGTGGCGATTGCTTTGGCTCTTTTGCTCGATCCTAAATTAATTGTGGCGGATGAACCGACGACGAGTTTGGATGTAACTGTCGCCGCGCAGATTATGCAGGAATTAACTAGACTTTGTGCTGAACGGGGAACGGCTATTTTGTTGATTTCTCACGATTTGGCGATGGTGGCTGAGTATTGCGATCGCATTGCGGTGATGTACGGCGGCAAAGTCGTAGAAACTGGGCCGGTCGATCGGGTTTTTCAACAGCCAGAACATGAATATACTCGATCGCTCTTAAAAGCAGCTTTGCACATTCAAGCCGATTCCGAAACGGGGAAGATAGAACCAACAGGGAAGAAGGAAAATTATCAGCTTAAGTCCGAGTCAAATTTACCTCTTTTGACTGTGACGAATTTGCAGCAGCACTACAGTTTAGAAAGCAATTTATTAGACCAGTTATTTTCCAGGAATCGCCAGGTAATTAAAGCCGTAGACGGTGTTAGTTTAGAGCTAGAACGGGGAGAAATCCTCGGGCTGGTAGGGGAGTCCGGCTGTGGCAAAAGTACGTTGTCGCGATCGATCTTGCAGCTTATTCCGTCTACTGGTGGCAAAGTGGAATTTCAAGGAATAAATCTGACTGCGCTGTCTCGGGATGCTGTCAGGAAACATCGTCGACAAATGCAAATGGTATTTCAAGACCCCCATGCTTGCTTGAATCCGATGATGACTGTGGGAGAAAGTATTGCTGACCCTTTATTGATTCACAAATTAGCTCGTTCAGATGAAGCTAAAAAACAAGTGTTACAAATGTTAGAGCGGGTGGGTTTGACTCCTGGGGAGGATTTCTTTGGCCGCTATCCGGGGGAATTGTCGGGGGGACAACAGCAGCGGGTTTCGATCGCCCGGGCTTTGATTACTCGGCCGCAACTGATTATTTGCGACGAGCCGGTGAGTATGCTGGATGCAAGCGTGCAGACTCAAGTATTAGAACTGATGTTGGAGTTGAAGCAGGAATTTAATTTGACTTATCTGTTTATTACGCACGATTTGTGGGTGGCGAGGTTTTTTTGCGATCGCATTGCAGTAATGAATGCTGGAAAAATTGTGGAAATTGGCAAGACTAGGGATATTTTTACTCATCCGCAGCACCCTTATACTCAGCAATTATTGCAAGCAGCTCCTTTATTGGCTCGAACTAATTGATGCCAGGATACTTCGACACTTTGACTTGTGGGAGGCTTCGCTTAGTACAAGTTTGGGATTTGGGATTTTGGACTGGGGATTTTGGAAATTTCTGATTAAAGTGGTTAAAGTGAAGGGAGACTTTTCAAATCATCCCACGGACACCAAGCAGTATATGGCAGAATCTGACCTAGGCAGTTTTGCGGTGGCACCGGAAGCCTCACTCGCGATCGCAGAAGATGAGGACATTGAGATCGATCGTCCTACTTCAAGTCGATCGTCAGCATACAACAACTGGTCTGCCGACGATCCCGTGGGAGCATTGTTCAAGGAAATGGCTCGCTATCCTTTGCTGAGCGCTAGCGAAGAGGTAGAGTTAGCGCGCCGAGTTCAAGAATTGGTAGCCCTTGAGGAACTTGAAAAGGGTTTGAAGCAGGAATTGGCAAGAGTTCCCACAAAAGCTGAACTAGCCGCGGCTATGGGTTTGAGCGAAACTCAACTGAAAAGCTTCCGGTATCAGTGTCAGTCGGCGAAACGGAGAATGATTAGCTCGAATTTGCGGCTGGTGGTTTCCATCGCCAAACGCTATCTCAATCGGGGCGTGCCTTTTCTCGATTTAATTCAGGAAGGAGCTTTGGGTTTGAATCGAGCCGCCGAAAAGTTCGATCCTGAGAAGGGTTACAAGTTTTCTACCTATGCTTATTGGTGGATTCGCCAAGGAATTACGCGGACAATTGCCAATCAAGGGCGGACTATTCGTTTGCCGGTTCATATTGTCGAACAGTTAAATAAGCTAAAAAGAGTTTATCGGGATTTGAGGCGATCGCTCCAACGAAATCCTACTGAAGCTGAACTTGCCAAAGACATGGAAGTTACTTCGGAACAACTTCGCTACCTCCAGCAAGTACGCCGACAATCTTTGTCTCTCAACCACCGCATCGGTTCGGAAGAAAGTTCGGAACTTTTGGATGTTTTGGAAGATAATGCAACGCAATCTCCAGAATCTCAGATGAATGAGATGATGATGCGCCAAGATATTTTGGAGGTGTTGGACAATATTTTGACTGAGCGGGAAAAAGAGATTGTGGCGATGCGTTACGGTTTGGTGACGGGAGAGCCTTACACTTTAGAAGAAGTGAGTGGTTTGTTCAATTTGTCCCGCGAAAGAGTCCGTCAAATTCAAAATAAGGCGATGCGGAAACTGCGGCGGCCTCAAGTGACGGAACGATTGAAGGGCTGGTTGAAATAAGTGAACTAGGAGCCACCTTCTAGATCATTCGGCGGTTGAAACCGCTACTACAGAAACAAAGTCCGCCTCCGTGGACTCAGATCATTCGGCGGTTGAAACCGCTACTACAGAAACAAAGTCCGCCTCCGCGGACTCGGAAATAATGGTATTTAGTGTTTGATTGTCATTTACTGCCTCGATCATTCGGCGGTTGAAACCGCTACTACAGAAACAAAGTCCGCCTCCGCGGACTCGGAAATAATGGTATTTTAG
>JAJAYT010000519.1 GCA_026786085.1 Microcoleus sp. CAN_BIN18
ATTCAAAACCTTAGAAATACGATCGCGCGTTTCCTCCAAATGAGCCCGCGTATAAGCATCCGCATTCCGATCCAAATTCCGAATACTCTTGCTCAAACCCTCCCGCAACTGCCGCAACTCGTACCACGCCAAACTCCGCGCATCTTCAGGAACATTCGTTTTTCGCAGCACCATTCCGATCAAAATCGCTAAATGTTCCCGCTGCAACGATCGCCTAAAAGTCGAAATCTCCATCTTTTTATTTGTCGGCTGCAAAACCTCTTGCCACACATTTTTTTGCACGGTATCCAACACTTCTGGCAACTTTAAAGCTGTTCCCGGCGCTGATTTTAATTCGGCATCCCGCAACCTCGCCAGACGCACCGGAGATAGCAAAACTCGCAACACAAACCGCTGCAAAAAAGTAATTCGATCGCCGATCGGGTAATCTAGAGGAAACACCAAAGCCGGACTTCCCCAGTGCTCCCAGCGCGAAGGCGCTAATTTGTTCAGCAAATCCGGTGCAAAACTGAACGCATCCGGGGCAAAAACGTACTTATCTAATGTTGCTAATGCTTCCCGCTGCTGAGAAAGCTCGATCGGCACAAACGGCAATTTCCCATTCCCATCTCCCGGGCGAATCCGATTAAACGACTGTCCACCGACGTACAAAGTAGCATTCATCACCTGATTGACATAATACCCGAACAGCGAATCAAACATCACCCGCAGTTCGTTATAACCTTCTTCCCCAGACGGAATTCGCTTTTCTAAACGCTTCCACATCGCCCTAGCATTATCCATTTGCCATTGCGAATACGTCAGCATATTACCGCTGAGATCGAAAGTATTAGCAGCGGGATCGAGATTGTCAACAGTATCTTCATCCGGCGCGTAAGCTAATTGCGGTTCCCCCGCGCGACTGGCAATTTGTTGCAGCGCTGGTAAGTCACTGTTGGGGTTTGTGCCGCCAAGAACCTTGTAACCGTACTCGATCGCCCAATCGTCATAAGGCCCTACAATCGTGGAATAATAGTCACCCTGAACAGTTCCCTGCGGTGCCAAATTAACCGGTACATAATCCATCACCGACGAAATCATACCCTGGGCGCGAGTTATCTGAGTATTGTTCAAATCTTCCGGTTGCAGCATCGTACTACCGTGAAAATTGTGCCTCAAACCCAGAGTGTGGCCGACTTCGTGCGCAGTCAAATGTCGGATATATTCATTAACATAATTCTCGATTTTTGGACTGTTAGGCGCTGCATTTTCCAACAGCGACATCGACATTGCCCCGATCGCAAATTGCTGACTTGATTCCAGCCCAAAACACATATCGGAACTCGACATTAAGCGCGACAAAGGCGATCGCTTTTGCTCTTGATATCGTTCCACCAAAGTCGGTAAATCATCAGCAATTCCACCTGGAGAAATTTCCCCGCTGCCTTTTTTTAAATCCGCATTTTCGAGCATCTGCAAATAGCGAGAATACATCCCGAACTGACATGGATTGGTATTAGAGCCGTTTCGCCCTTGAAAACTCCTCGCTAGCGATCGATTTTGTTCCACCAAAGAGCGATAGCTTTGTTTGATTTGCCGGACAATATCAGCATCCAACAAAATATCAGCATCCAAAATTTCCCCACTCAGCGGGTTAGTCCGAGAAGGCCCAAAACCTTCAAAATCAGACTCAAACGAACTCGACCACCTAATAGTATTGTAGCGCACATCAGCCGGGTCCCATTTAGCATTGTCCGGCATTTGTTTAACCTGAATTGCCTCAGTAAAACCTGCCTTTTCAAAAGCTTTGTTCCATGATAAAATACCCTCACGAATTGCATTTCGGTATTCCAGAGGCACATTATTTTCAATCCAAAAGACGATCGGCTGCACCGGAGGCGACATCGGCGCGGTAGGGATTTGCTTTTGCAAATGCCAGCGATTAATATAGCGCACAAAAGGATCGCGGCCGCTCTTGTCAGAAAAGTTTTTATATGCTGTGAGAAAATAGCCCACTCGCTCGTCTGCAAGTCTGGGGCGGTAGCCGTTATTTAGCGGCACTTCCGAGAAACTGTAGTGAATGCGGAGGTTAAAAGCCCGACTGTCAGGAATCGAAGGTAAAGAGTTAATTCCACTGTCATTATCGCTGGAAAAACCGTAAATAGAAGCAATTTCTACATTTAGTGGAAACGCTTTCACATCTTTAAAATAAGACTTGTCTTCATCAATGGAGTAAGCAGCACCCAAAATCGCCGACAAAATCGCTTTGACTCTGGGTAAATCGCGCTTTTCGCTCATCAGCAAATCGCCTAAGTCGATCAGCAGAGTTTGCCTTTGCGGATGAATGCTTTTGAGCGGCAAAGAATAGAGGATAGACTCACTAAATGCCCTTTCCACCGAACCCGCTTGCGGATCGCCCGGAGTGGTGCGAAAATTGATATTGGGTATGACAAACTGCACGTTATTTTGGACTCGCCGCAGTTGAAACAAGAAATCGCCGATCGGCAATCCGCTAATAATGCCTCCTTCTCCCAAACCCGAGGCCAATGTCACAAAACACAGGAATTTTTTGTCGAGTTGTTTTGGTTGAATTTCTAGATAAACTTTATTAGTTGCTTTGTTGCGGTAAAGGGTAAACAGTCCCTCCAACTTTTGCGAGTCTTTGACAACCTGCTCGAATGGTTGCAAAGCTTGCTGTTCGCTAGTTTGTTCTTTGTCAGGGGGCGGCGCGGATAAAGCAAAAGGTAAAAATAAACCTTTATACAAACTAAACAGGAAAAATGCTAGAGATAATATGAAAAATATTAAAGGCAGATTTTTTCGGGATTTTTTGATCTTCTGTTGATTTTGGCTATTTTTAGGAAATATCAATTTTTTCATGTTCAGTATCCACCCGCAGGAAAGAATAGTTTTGAGATTGTCGCGTCGCACTCGCAACGCTTTGCATTACATGAGTTATGAGTTAAATGAGAATCGAGGTTTGATCGTTGGGACTTGAGTCCTCTGATTTTGATAAGGACTAAAGTCCGAACGATCAAACCAATTTCAGTGTGCTCGTTCCAGCGGAGATGATCTAACTTCTAAAATAACTCAAAACTCAAAACTACTTCTTTGCCGGCCAGGGAATCATCGGATCTTGAGCCAACCGCTTAGAAACTGCAACAGCCCCGTAGCGGTTGAGGTGGCTGGGATCGGAAAAAGATGCTCGCGTTTGGGGCAACAATAAACTCTTATCTCGGAAAATTAGCCCGCTTTTAGCTGCTAATTGTTGCATATATTGCCGGAATTCTTGTTCGTAACCTGTCCGCACTGGGTCTAAATAATCTTGAGTTAGAGGCATATTCACAAACACGAGATTGATGTTGCGAACTTTGGTAAATTCGATCATGTTTTTGAGTGCTACAGTTTGTTCTCCTGCCAATTTAAAATCTTGATAGTCGGAGTCGTAATAGCCAGATACTTTTGGGTGCTTTTGAAAGTAAGTATCGGGATTGAAGCGTATATCGATCGGCAAAAAGCCGTTTGGTTGAAAATTGCCGAGTTCTCTACCTCCAGGAGTTAGCTGGGCGTTTTGATTGGTTTTGGTGTCATCCGCTGCGGTTTCGGGGCGATCGATTAAACCTCTTGCTGATGGATTGGCGAGCGATCGCAAAAACCCTTTGAGCCGATCGCGATTTTTGTAAGTTGCAGAACTATCCACCAACTTTTGACTCAGTAATTCTTGAACTTTGGCTCGACTTTGTTCCAAACTGTGCACCAATTCACTAGCAGTCGCGATCGGATTATTGGCGCTCTCCTTCGATGTTTTGGGCTCCAATTCATTGGTACGGATTAGAAAACTACCCCGGGCTAATTGCCTATAACCTTCCGAAGAGGCGATCGCACTAAAAGTCAAATCCGGCCGCCCGCTGTTGAGAGCCCTCGCCCCGTCGGCCAATATAATCAATTTCGGCAATTGCTGCGGTGGCAAAATCCGGCGGACGATCGAATCTACAACCTGGAGAGTCGCCCCGTTAACCCCAAAATTGTAAGCCTTCAGCCCCGGATAGCCCCCATCCGCCAAAGCTGTTTCCAAAACTTCCGGGTCGATGCCCCGCAGCGCCCTCGAACTGCCGACAATTAAGATATCCGGCGGTTTTTTGTGCTGGCGGATGTACTCTTGGTAGCGCGCAATCTGGTCGTCAAGCTGCTCGCTCCTCAAAGTTGGGAATACCGGAGCCGCAGAAACATCAGTGACAGGAACGCTCGTATTTCCCGGCTTCGTAAACCCAGAGCCGTTGAAAGCCTTTTCCCGGTTAGCTTCCGACGATGGTTCCAACGGAATTTGAGGCAAATCCAGCTCCTGGGAAGGGGGAACTGCGATCGGGGATTCTGACGTAGTTACTGAGGCTGAAAAGTCGTCCTGAGCCTTGGGGAATGAATTTTGACAATTTGGGCCGCTGCAAGCTTGGGAGACGCTAGGAGCTTGACTGACGGTCGTAGATTGGAGAAACAGACCAAGCAACCAATCGGTATTGAAAGTCAGGAGACAGCCAGCGATCGCCCAAATCAATGCCATTCCCGCCGCGCGATCGGCTCTGACGCCCCCGGGCTCCGCAGCATTCGTGGACAAACCATCGTTAGCCACAAACAAACCCGAAGCGACAAGCGGTTGCACCGCAGCTTGAACTAACTGCTCGCCCAGCTTGTATCCTGGAATGCTGATTTTGAAGGGAAGCCGCCAGGGGTCGGGCGTCTGAGCATCGAACACCAAATTATCACCCAAACCCCCAAAACTCCCATCTTCGGCAGACGCAAACTCTGGTAGTGGCTCTTTTTCCAAGACAGCCCGTTGGGAAGCAGCCAATTTCCCAGTCGATGCTGATTCTTGGTCAACCGCCGTTCTGAGGTCGATTCCGTAGCGCCACTGGGGCAGTTTCTGACCAGCGCGGCGTCCGTAAACTCGCACCCCTAACACTCCGGGAATTTGTAACTGTCGCAAGAATTTAACCACCGGAGGCCCTACCTTCGACTGAGCAGGGCAAGTCAGAGCTTCAGTCATCACGTGGAGCACGTCGGCTTTGTGTAGGGCCACAGCCCGAATCCCGCCGGTTTCCAGCTTGCGGTTGAGATTGGGATTCAGGAATCTGTCGAGCAAAAAAGTCAAGGCTAATTGGTCGCCCTCGGCTGCCAATATTCTGGGGCTCGCAGCTAACTCTGGGTGGTGGGCTGCTGGCAAGTCTACCCAGTCTATCCACATCGGCGACTCCGGCTCGGCTTTGCTGCCGGTAGCTGGTTCTACGCCGTAGATTGTAGCTGCGCGGATGCCTTGGGGCGCGAAGGCTGCCAGGATTGGGGCGATCGCATCGGTGGTTTGCTGTTTGTCTGGGTATTCTTGCCGTTGAGGCTTTTGTCCTTTTTTGGTAGTTTTGCTGCAAAACAGGTGGAGGGTTGCTTCTTTGAGGGTGGCACGTACTTCGATGCTTGATGCTGCTAAGTGTTGGTTTAGCAGTTTGGCGATCGCAGATACATCTCCCCACCTGGCCCATTCCTTGAGAATTGTGTCTGGCGCAGTCAAATCAACCCGCAGCAGCCAGCCCGGCTTTGCTTCGCCGCTGACTTGGCTGCCGATTATGGCTTCGTGGAAATCCTCTAGTTTAAGTTTCCGCAGTCTGCTGGCGATCGGTTCTGCTAGCAAGGAAGGTTCGGGGCTGTATGCTGACTCGCATAGCACCAGCAGTCGGCGCTCCTTGGGCTGGAGATTTTCTGGTGCATTCAATTGCACCGTTTCTCTTTTAAGTTCTTTTTGGCGAATGCTGACTTTCACCGAAACTCCCATCGGGCCGAGGATTTCGCTGAGATAGCTGGCGATCGCATCTGGATAGCCCCGACGTGCCAAAGTTTCCGCCGAAACCGACAATGTACCGCCGAAGTCGCTGTCGCCGGAGTCAGTTTCGGGGGATTGAATCAAAGCCACCGCGCCGCGATTTCCTGACTGCGCCGGGGCTATTCCTATCTCTTGCTGGGCAGTGGGGGGACTGAAAGCTTCTCGTGTCCCCCCCGTGTCGATCGTCACGGGGGAAGTTTCAAAACTCTCTGGGTATTCGATGCGGGAGGCAATCGGGATGCTTTCGTGGTCAAAATCGAGTTCTTCTCGCACCTCTGGCGATCGAGCCGATGTTTCTACGGGCTCCGATATCTCTTTGAGTTGGCGATTTTTATTCTTAAATTTGCCGAAAAATCCGCCTTTTTGAGGATTTGTGGGCGGTTGGGGCGAAACTTCGGCAGTTTTTGGTTGCTGTTGATGTCGCTGTTTAATGCTGCTGCAATCGAGCCGGACTGTCCAGTCATTTTGTCGGGAACCGATTTTCCGCCCGCACAAAAACAACTGATAAATTTTAGCTCGATCGGGCAACAGTCTAGTTAAATCGGTTTGTTCGATCGCATTGGTGAATCTCGCCGTCACCAATTCCTGAGACGGACACAGCGCTGCTTCGCACAAAATATGCAGGTGATTTCCCCGCAAACGCGCTTGTACCTCAACTTCGGGAAGCCCTAAAGCGGATTGCGCCCACTGCGACGCGGCCGATCGATTGTCTGCCAATATTCTCCCGTTCGCATTCAACATGGGACTTTAAATTTCGTCAAAGCTGGTTTCGTTTTCTAGGAATAGCACAGTTTACAAGTTTTATGCACAAGTATTTTTTTGCCGAGTCTAACCGTTTGTTGAGGTTTAACTCTTGCTGGACTTACTGCCGAGCCCTGTATCTGCTTGAGGGCCGATCGCGCGAGGCAATAGTTTTTTTGAGGCGTTGCTGATTTGGAGTATGATTTGCCTCGTAAATTTAGAGTAGGGGCAATTCATGAATTGCCCCTACTCTAAATTTCCGGGATTGCCTAAGCGAGTGAATCATGCCTAAATTCAGCAACGTCGTTTTTTTGATACTACCTCGAATGTATTTTGGCACAAGACGGCCCAAGTTAAGCGAAGGAAAAAGTAATGAGTGATTAGTCCGAAGGCATTCGGCAGCAGTCAAGATGATTATTTGCCCTGTATAGCAACCGGCCCCGATGATGCGATCCTTAATTGCTGAAACCCTTGCGATTGTTGCTTCTTCTTTCTCTTCCAGATCATATCAGCCTTCTTCCTTCTTCCTTCTTCCTTCTTCCTTCTGCTGTAAACTGAGGATTAAGGATTCACACAGGAAGAATTTATGCCGTCGGAAAACCAAGACTTGCCAAAAAATCAAACACCTCAGAGTCCAAAATTGCCAATTCCCTCAGATATTTTCTTGAGCTTGGCTACTTTACCGATGTTGGGCGGGTTGCTGGCGGCCTCTGCTGCTGCTAAGTTTGTTGGGTCGATCGGCATTGAAAGCGAAGAAGTCTTTCGGGGCTCGCGCCTTCCCGTCCTCAACTTTCCTCAATCAGAACAAAAGTAATCCTATTTTCCATTAGACATCGCAAGAATTACCAGTTTTGAACAGGCTTTCGGGCCGGTTCCACAAGAAATATGGTCGATGTCCATTCAAGAATGGGCCATATTGAAGCATAAAGCATAGAATTACATTGTTTTTGGGAACTGGTATAAAAAATCCACGAAGAGGCAGCAGCCAGAAGCTAATTCTTTTGACAGGAAAGGTTGACAATGGGTGAAATACGTGCATTAACAGTTGACAGTTGACAGCGAAGTTTTTAGGCAGGGGCTTAAATCCCCTGCCTAAAAACAATCCACCTAAAGGTGGGGGCTTAAATCCCCTGTGCAGTTGAAATTTATCAGAAAATTGGGTTTAAAACCCTGTCCTTGAGGAGGGCTTTATATTTACTGACATTGCATCTGCCACTAAATATGCTAAGATAGTGAAATGCTAACCATGAATTACCGCTATCGAATCTATCCCACCAGCACTCAAGAGCAGTCACTCTTTGAGTGGATGGATGTTTGTCGCGTTGCCTATAACTATGGGTTACGAGAAATTAAGGATTGGTGCAATAGTCGGAAGTGCATGGTTGACAGATGTTCTATCAGTCATGAATACATCATGGCTGCTGACAGTCCTTTCCCTAGCGAAGTGAATCAGCTTAATGCTTTGCCAAGCGCTAAAAAGGTATTTCCTCGATTGAGTGAAGTACCAAGCCAAGTCTTGCAACAAGCTATTAAACAACTGCAACGAGCCTGGGATGGGTTTCAAAAAGTTGGACATGGATTCCCCAGATTTAAAAAGTTTGGGCAATTCAAGTCTTTACTGTTTCCCCAATTTAAACAGAATCCAGTGCAGGGGGTACATATTGCCTTGCCCAAGCTGGGGTTGATTCTAATTAATCTGCATCGCCCAATCCCAAGTGGATTTGTAGTCAAGCAAGTTCGGATAATTAACAAGGCTAATATTTGGTACGCTAGCGTCAACATCCAATACGATGTTAGTGTTCCCGATCCAATGCCTCACGGTCATCCAATCGGGGTAGATGTTGGACTTTCCAAGTTTTTGGCAACTAGCGACGGTGTTCTCGTAAAATCGCCAAAGTTCTTGAAAGTAATGCAAAGCGAGCTGAAATTGCTGCAACGCAGACTTTCTAGGAAGAAGAAGCGCTCTAAAAATTACGAGAAACAACGAATTAAAGTTGCTAGACTTCACCACACAATTGACAATACCCGCAAGGATTTCCACTTTAAACAAGCTCACGCTCTTTGCGATGCTGGTGATATGGTCTTCATGGAAGACTTGGATTACCGAATCCTTGCCAAAGGAATGCTTGGGAAAGAGATGTTGGACGCTGGTTTTGGGCAATTCCGAACTATCACCAAGTACGTGTGCTGGAAGCGTGGTAAGTTTTTTGGGGAAGTTAGCGCTAGAGGAACTTCTCAAGAGTGTCCTGAGTGTGGTGCAACCGTTAAAAAAGAGTTGAGTGTTAGAGTACATCATTGTCATGAGTGTGGATTCATTGCCGACAGAGATGTGGCTAGTGGCCAAGTAATTAGAAATAGAGGAATAGAATCAATTAGTACCGATGGGCAGTCGGGAATCCAAAACGCCTATGCAGACGGTTTGCCGGGGACTGAGATACCTCAGTCTAGGTCAAAGTCAAAAGCCCGCAAGGGAATAACTAGGAAATCCTTGAAGTAATTCAAAGAAGCTCCGTACCTGATAGTCGGAGTCATGTCACCTTTGCTTCTAGCTTGTACATCACTGCCTGAAATGTTCAAATAAAACCAGTTTCCCAAAAAATGGAACTGCAAGCAAGCCTCAAACCCTTGGCTTATAAGTGTTCTCTAATCTAAAATCGAAAATTGTATAAGATGTCTCAAATTTGACTGCAAATAAAAATGTTTTAGGTGAAACTAAACCATACAATTTTTACAGACACCCGCAGCTATTGAGGAACAGCCCGATGAGTTCAGTCCTCCAGTCTTCAGAACAGGCTATTGATACAAAGTCTATTTCCCATTCTCCCGCTTACTCAAAATCAGACCTGTTTCTGCGCAATCGCCTCAAAGTAGTAGAGGACTTGTGGGAATCGGTGCTGCGACAGGAGTGCGGGCAGGAATTGGTGGATTTGCTCCAACAAATGCGATCGGTCAATTCCGCCGAGGGACAAGCGACTCACTTCCGCGAGTCGAACGTCCTACAGCTAATCGAAAAGCTCGATCTCAACGCCGCCATCCGCGCAGCGCGGGCTTTTGCACTATATTTTCAGTTGATCAACATTGTCGAACAGCATTACGAACAGCGAGACCAACAGCTAGCTTACTCTCACAGCAACGATGCTGGGGGGCGGATGTTTTCTAAGCTTCCCGGACAAGCCACGGATGCGCCCGATCGCCCGCGGCACAGAGAAGGCCCAGGCCCCACCCAAACAGCTCTGAGCAAGGTAGACAGCAGCGAGGCGATCGCCAAAGATGCCGGCACATTTCACCAACTGTTCCCGATGCTGCTGCGCTTAAACGTGCCCAGCCAGCAAATCCAGCGCTTGATCGATCAGTTAGATATCCGCTTAGTATTCACCGCTCACCCGACGGAAATTGTCCGCAACACGATCCGCACCAAGCAGCGACGGATGGCGAAGATTCTCCAAAAGCTAGACCAAGTTGACGAGAAATTTCAGGTGATCGGGGCAGACTCTGAAAGCCCCTACCCGGTGTCTTCCTGGGAAGCTTCCGCCCTGCAAGAGCAACTGATGGAAGAAATTCGCCTCTGGTGGCGCACTGATGAGCTACACCAATTCAAGCCGACGGTGCTTGACGAGGTGGAGTACACCCTGCACTACTTCGACGAAGTGCTGTTTGATGCGATTCCCGAACTCTACCAGCGCTTAAAGCAAGCTCTACACGCTTCTTACCCTTACCTGAAACCGCCGAGTTACAATTTTTGCAAGTTCGGTTCTTGGGTGGGCTCCGACAGGGATGGCAATCCTTCTGTGACTCCGAAAGTAACTTGGCAAACTGCTTGCTATCAGCGCCATTTAGTGCTTTGCAAGTATATCAATGCGGTCAAGCAGTTGAACGAACTGTTGAGTTTGTCGCTGCACTGGAGCGACGTATTGCCGGAATTGCTGGAATCGCTCGATCGCGATAAATCAGAATTTCCCGAAGTTTACGAGCAGTGGGCGATTCGTTACCGCCAAGAACCCTATCGCTTGAAGCTAGCCTACGTGCTCCAGCGACTGGAAAATACGCGCGAGCGTAACTGGCGGCTCTACAAAGGAGACGAGTTGCAGCGAGAGCGCGAAGCTTTGTCGGAACATCCGGGAATGACGGGGCTTTATCGATCGGGTACTGAGTTTTTGACCGAGTTGCAGCTCATCGAGCACAATTTAGTCGAAACCGGTTTGAGCTGTCGCGACTTGGAAAACCTGCTCTGTCAAGTAGAAATCTACGGGTTTAACTTGGCTTACCTAGATATCCGGCAAGAGTCAACAGTACACTCCGATGCTTTGAGCGAAATTGCTGAATACTTGCAAATTTTGCCCAAGTCTTACAATGAGATGTCGGAAGGCGATCGAGTTATTTGGCTCGCCACTGAACTGCAAACTCGCCGGCCTTTAATTCCCGCAGAATTGCCCTTTTCTCCCAAAACTTGCGAGACGATTAATACTTTCCGAATATTGCGGCAAATGCACCAGGAGTTTGGCCCGGAAATTTGCGAAACTTACGTGATCAGCATGACCCACCATGTCAGCGATATGCTGGCGGTTTTGCTGTTGGCAAAAGAATCAGGACTTTACGATCCAGCGACCGGAATTAGCAGCATTCAAGTAGTGCCTCTATTTGAAACAGTGGAAGATTTGAAAAAAGCACCGGAAATAATGCAGCAGATATTTGAACTGCCGCTTTATGGGGCTTTGCTAACCGGAGGATACGCACAGGAAGTCGCAGAAAAAAGCGAAAAAGATCCACAACCTACAATCCATAAGGTTAGATTGCAAGAGGTGATGCTGGGCTATTCGGACAGCAACAAAGATTCGGGTTTTCTCAGCAGCAACTGGGAAATTCACAAAGCTCAAAAGGCTTTGCAAATGGTTGCCGAAAAGTACAATGTAGAGTTGCGGATTTTTCACGGCCGAGGCGGTTCGGTAGGGCGCGGCGGCGGGCCTGCTTACAAGGCGATTTTGGCTCAGCCTGGAAGGAGTATTAACGGGCGAATTAAGATTACTGAACAAGGCGAGGTTTTGGCTTCCAAATATTCTTTGCCGGAGTTGGCACTGTACAATTTGGAAACTGTGGCGGCGGCGGTAATTCAAGCTAGTTTGTTGCACACTGGTTTTGATGGCATCGACTCTTGGAATGAGATTATGGAGGAGTTGTCGGTTAAATCGCGATCGCACTATCGCAACTTAATCTACGAACAACCAGATTTAGTCGATTTCTTCCACCACGTTACCCCGATTCAAGAAATCAGTCAGTTACAAATTAGCTCTCGCCCAGCCCGTCGCGGCGGCAAAAAAGACATCAGCGGTTTGCGGGCAATTCCGTGGGTGTTTAGCTGGACTCAAAGCCGCTTTTTGCTGCCTTCTTGGTACGGTGTCGGCACAGCTTTGCAAGAGTTTTTGCTGGAAGAACCGGAAGAACACATGAAACTTTTGCAGTATTTCTACTTGAAATGGCCGTTTTTTAGAATGGTAATTTCTAAGGTGGAAATGACTTTATCTAAGGTGGATTTGCAAATTGCCGAACACTACGTGCGGGAGTTGGCTTTGCCTGCTGACAGAGAGCGATTTAAGGCTTTATTCGATCAAATTGCTGCCGAATTTTACTTGATTCGGGATTTGGTTTTAACTATTACCGGACACCAGAGTTTGTTGGATGGAGATCCGTCGTTGCAGCGTTCTGTGCAGTTGCGAAATGCGACGATCGTACCTTTGGGTTTGTTGCAGGTTTCGCTGCTGAAGCGCTTGCGACAACACGGTACTGGCGGGGTTCCGGGGGTGATTCACTCGCGTTACAGCAAGGGTGAATTGTTGCGGGGAGCTCTGCTGACGATTAATGGGATTGCTGCGGGGATGCGGAATACTGGTTGATGATTTTTGAGCTCTGAGTTAAGCTGTTGGGCACTTAAAAATGAGTGGGGTGGGCTGTTGTAGCCCATCCTAAATATACAATTTAAATGCGCGACAGCTTACTTCCTCATGACTAAGGCCAAAAATCCTATTTGTAGGGTGCGCCCTAAGCACCTTACTACTATGGGTAGTGTAAAATTTGTACAAAGTTGATGATGGGTAATTTACCCGACATGATATAGTGATAGGCTAAGATTTATCCAAAAACTCAAAAAATGCGATCGACCATACCCCGGAAACAGTTTGCTCAACATTGGCTCAAAAGTGAAAAAGCCTTAGATAAGATTGTGAAAGCGGCTTCTTTGGATGGCGATCGCGTCCTAGAAATCGGGCCGGGCACTGGGATTCTGACTCGGCGATTGCTGCCGGCGGCTGAGTCTGTTGTTGCTGTGGAGATCGATCGAGATTTGTGCATAAAACTAGCCAAGCAACTCGGTAAAGTTGACAATTTTTTACTGCTCTCCGGCGATATTCTGGAAATGGACTTAGATACTGAACTAATTGCCTTTCCCAAATTCCAAAATCCCAATAAAGTTGTTGCTAACATTCCCTACAATATTACTGGCCCGATCCTGCAAAAACTGCTGGGAACGATATCTGCACCGGCTGCTAAACCCTTCGATGCGATCGTCCTGTTAGTACAGAAAGAAGTAGCCCAAAGGCTCTACGCCAAACCAGGTTCGACAGCTTTTGGGGCTTTGTCGGTACGCGTGCAGTATTTAGCAGATTGTGAGTTAATTTGCGATGTGCCTTCTAGAGACTTTTATCCGCCCCCAAAAGTCGATTCTGCTGTGGTGCGGCTGCTTCCCAGACAGATAGAAACTGCGGCGGTTAATCCGCGCTATTTAGAGACTTTACTGAAGTTGGGCTTTGGTAGCAAGCGCAAGATGCTGCGAAATAATTTGAAAGGTTCTGTGGATTTAGATAAACTCGTTCAATTGTTAGAAGAATTACAGATAAATCCTCAATCTCGCGCTGAAGATTTAAGCGTGTCGCAATGGGTACTTTTGAGCAATAATTTGTTTTTGGATGACCAAAAGCAAAAGCATTCAGAATAAAAGGTTGTATAGCCTTAATCACCTTGGCGGTTGCTATAATTGCCTTTTGATTGTTGAATTATTCTTTAATGCTAATCGGAATTTTTATAATAAACTCTGTACCTTTTGCTGGTGTTGAAATACATAACAATTCACCTTGATGTGTTTCCCTGATAATTTGATAGCTAATCGATAAACCGAGTCCCGTGCCTTTGCCTACTGGTTTTGTGGTAAAAAATGGATCGAATAACTGCTTAATTACCGATTCTGTGATTCCTGGCCCATTGTTGGCAATTCGGATTTCTACCCAGGCGCTGTCTAACATTTTGGTGGAAATTTCAATGATCCTGAAATCAGCTTGAGAGGCTGCAATTGATGGCGTTTCGGGTTTTTCTTCTAAAGCATCAATGGCATTAGCAATAATATTCATAAATACTTGATTTAGCTGTCCGGGGTAGCACTCAATTTTCGGTAAATCACCATATTCTTTGATAACTTGGATGCCGGAAGAATCGGGTTTGGGCTTGAGACGGTTTTGTAAAATCATCAGGGTGCTCTCGATGCCTTCGTGCATATCGGCTAATTTCATATCTGCTTGGTCAAGCCGAGAGAATAGTCTGAGCGATTTCACGATATCGCGGATTCTGTCTGCCCCTGTTTTGATTGAAACTAATATTTTAGGCAGGTCTTTTTTGATAAAATCTAAATCAATATCTTTGAGTTTTTCTTTAACTTTTGGTAGGGGATCGGGATAATTTTCTTGATAGCTATCTGTGAGTTCCAGTAAACTATTTAGATAGTCGCGGGTGGGAGCGATATTGCCATAGATGAAGTTGACGGGATTGTTGATCTCGTGGGCGACGCCAGCTACTAATTGTCCCAGAGATGACATTTTTTCGCTCTGGATTAACCGCGATTGTGTCTGCTGCAATTCTGATAAAGTTTGTGCGAGTTGTTGAGTCTGTCGCTTTAATTCTGCTGTGCGTTCCTCAACTCTAATTTCTAGCTCGTCTTTGGCTTTTTGTAATGCTGCTTCTGCTGATTGGCGCTCGACTATTTCAGCTTCTAGGAGGCTGTTTGCTATCTCTAACTGTGCGGGACTGGGAAGGGCTAGGGCTTGAGGAATTAAGTTGACTAAAAGTATGGCTGTAGCAAATGAAATAATGGCGGTAATTGCTTTCATTGTTCCTGAAAGCCAATAGGTGGGATGCCAAAGCGTCCAGACTTCAAATATGTGAGTGATCCCGCAGGCGACGATGAAGGCTCCAAACATGGCAAAGATCCAATCAAAGGGCAAATCTTCGCGTTTTGAAATGAAATAAATTAGTGTAATGGGGATGGAAAAATATGCCAGTGCAATTATAGAATCTGAGGCGACGTGAAGCCAGACTAACTTGGTCTGCCAAAGATAGCAGTGCCCGTGAGGAATAAATGACCCCGAACTAAAAAAACTTTTCCACATTTCTTGCATAATATTTCCTTTGAGTTGTGAGAAAATAGACTCTGACTGCTGTCAATTAATTTCAACCAGGGGTTGCTTTCACCCGCGGCTTAATCACCTATGCGTTCATATTCTCTGCTAGCTTCAGCAAAAATCAATCTGTATTTGGAGATAATAGGCGATCGCCCCGACGGATATCACGAACTGGCGATGGTTCTTCAAAGCATAGATTTAGCCGATCGAATTGACTTGCGCGCGATCGGTACCGACACGATTCGCGTGCGTTGCGATCACCCGCAAGTCCCGCCTGATAAGAATAATCTAGCTTATCGGGCGGCGGATTTGTTGGCGCAGCAATTCCCCGATGCTTTGGCAAAATACGGCGGTGTCGAGATTGTGATTCACAAGCAAATTCCGGTGGCGGCGGGGTTGGCTGGCGGTTCTGCAAATGCGGCCGCAGTTTTAGTCGGGATGGACTTACTGTGGCAATTGGGACTCACTCAGTCGGAGTTGCAAGAGTTGGGGGGAACTTTGGGTTCTGATGTGCCTTTTTGCATTGCTGGAGGTACGGCGTTGGCAACTGGTCGCGGGGATAAACTGTCGCCACTGCCGGATTTGGGAGGTTTTTCTGTGGTGTTGGCGAAGTACCGCAATCTCAGTATTTCTACGGCATGGTCGTATCAAACTTATCGCCAGCAGTTCAGTAGTTCTTATTGTGGATCGGAGGATTTGGACTGTCGCCGGGAAAGGCTGCATTCTGGGCCGATGGTGGGGGCGATCGCCCAAAAAGATCGATCAAAAATTGGTAAACTATTGCACAACGATTTAGAAAAAGTTGCTTTACCCGTGTATCCACAGGTTTTACAGTTGCGGGAGGCTTTTGAAGCAGCGGGGGTTTTGGGCGCGATGATGTCGGGTTCCGGGCCGACGGTGTTTGCACTCTGTGAGTCTCAAGAGCAGGCTCAGCAGGTTGTGGAACGGGTGAAAAGTGCGATCGCTTCTCCCGATTTGGATTTTTGGGTAGCAAAGTTTAGCAATACTGGGATTCGGATTTTTTCGGAGGAAAATGATCCGAAACCGCCGATTTCCAGGGTGTAACTCACAGATTGTGCGATCGGCAAAGTATGAATCTAACTTGGCGCAGAGTCTATTGAGCTCGAAGAACTGATAAAATGTCATCAAACACGGATTTTAGTTTTGGTGAATCAACCAGATATCTAAAATCTCCCATCTAAAATTCAACATCGCAATGGCTGATTTAACTAATCCAAATTCTACTTCTCAAACTCCAATTTCTGCTGAAAATGGTTCCTCGACGAAGCCTCAGCCGCCGACGGTTTTGCGGTGCGTGACTGGTTCGCTGATGGCGGGTGGGTTTGCGGCGGCTTTGTATGTGTTCACTTTGTCGATCGCCCAAACTTTTGCTAACAAGCCGATTCATTCTGATAATGTTACAGTGATTAATATTGCGGCGGCTGTACGAACTTTAGTAATGGGAATTGTGGCTTTGGGTGGAGGTGTTTTTGCTTTTGCATCTGTGGGTTTAATGCTGCTGGCTGTGCAACTTTTGATTCAAAAGTTGGTGAAAAAAACCACAGCTTGAAACCATAGAGCTGCACAAACTCTCGCCTGCAACGCAAAGACTGAATAGTGAGATAGAAGCAATGGAATTATTTACGATCGGACACTCCAATCTGAGTATTGAAGCGTTTGTTTTGCTGCTGCAAAAACACGGAATTACAGCGGTTGCGGACGTGCGATCGCATCCTTTCAGCCGCTATTTACCTCATTTCAATAAATCAGAAATTGCAGCTTATTTGTCAAGGGCTGGCATTAAATATGTTTTTTTAGGCAAAGAGTTGGGCGCGAGGCCGGAAGATTTAAGCTGTTATGATACTGAGGGTAAAGCTTTGTACGATCGCATCGCAGCAACTCCTCTATTTTCTGCCGGAATTCAGCGCTTGCTCAAAGGCGCAACAAACTTTAAAATCAGTTTAATGTGTGCCGAAAAAGACCCGATCGCTTGTCATCGGACTATTTTAGTTTGCCACAAACTCAAAGCATTTAATGTGAAAATTAAGCACATTCTGTCCGATGGAAATTTAGAATTGCACCATGATTTAGAAGCCAGACTTTTGAGCAAGTTTAACCAAGCAAAAAACCCTGATCGACCGATTCAGTTAAGTTTGTTTGAATTAGCACCTCAAGTTCAGAATGAAATAGTTGATTTATAAACAGCTTATTATCGTTACGGATTGACAAGGGCATATATCAGCAAATAAGGCAATGATCCAGAAGTGTTGAATGATAGAAAAAGATTGCCAGGATTGGCAAACAAATGTATAATGACAGAGCTATAAAATATTAAAAATCAACTAAAATGCTATTTTCTAACTTCCCCAAAATTGTGAAAAGGTATCTCGCCCATTTA
>JAJAYT010000520.1 GCA_026786085.1 Microcoleus sp. CAN_BIN18
CAGATTGCTGTAACGTTCGCACAAAGCTTCTTGATATTGCCTCAAGTCAAAATCGGGGATAATTCCCGCCATCTCTTGAGTATTTTTCTGAATGCTATCCAGATTTTGAGCATTCAAGATATCCCGCAAATCTTTTGAGTCTAAGAGAATTTCTTGAACTTCCACGAGATACTGATTGGCGATGGTTTGCCACTTAAATCTGGCGGGTAAAGCAGCTAAATCTAGTTGAGTCCAGGTTTGTTCGAGAATTTCTGCATCAAGGGATTCGCGATCGCTCTCAAAGCCCTTACCCAAAATTTCCTTAACTGACTTATTGCTAATAAACTTTTTAACATCTTTAATATACAGCTTAATCTGTTCTGGGGAAAGTCCGCTGATTTTCAACTGCTGTTGCACCAACTCCAAAAACTTTTTCAGCGCTTTACCTCCTGCGACTTGTCGCGGATCTTTTTCGCCAAACAAGACGTTTTTTAGGGAATCTTTGAAAAAATCTTTTACCAAATCCTTCGCGCCGTCTTTGACTAAATCTTCTAAGATGGGTTTAACGAGAATGCCTACTGCTTCCGTTGCTCCCCAGAGTACCAGCCACTCGATCATAAAGCTAGCCTGAAAGTAAATTTATCTCTACACTATAATAGTATATGTTTGTCATTGCGAGTGAAACGAAGTGAAGCGAAGTGAAGCGAAGCATAAGCCCTTCGGGCAGGCTTCGCCAACGCAGAGGTTATCATAGCTTGACATTCTGTTGCACATTAAGGTTTATTTGCTCCTATCTACTCAATTGAGAACCGCATAGTCTTGGCGATTGCTTCACTCGATCGCTCGCCATGACATATTTTAGTTCTTCGCTAGATGAGTACAGTCTTGGCGATTGCTTCGCTCGATCGCTCGCAATGACATATCGGTATACCTCATCTTTGTTATCCGATCGCCAATTACCAATTTCCTCAATTTCCTCATCAGCGGCCGCCTAAAAATAGTTACATTTTGATATGTTTATGGCGAGTTGCTTGTGCTATACTCTAATAATGGGAGTGCGCGCAATTTTAAAATTAATGCACGGATTTCCATTATCTAATAATACCATGTCAACTGCAAGAAGTAAAGCGCTCGCCCCCAAAAAAAACGAAATTTTTTTTGAGATATCATTAAGAAAAGTAAAGCGTAAAATTGGTAAAATTGAGATAGGAAACTAACGAGAATTATGACATACGATTACGACTTGTTTGTGATAGGCGCGGGCTCCGGCGGATTGGCTAGTTCCAAGCGCGCGGCATCCTACGGGGCGAAAGTGGCGATCGCCGAAAATGACTTAGTAGGCGGCACCTGCGTAATTCGCGGTTGCGTCCCCAAAAAACTGATGGTTTACGCCTCAACATTTTCGCATTTGTACGAAGATGCGATCGGCTACGGTTGGAGCCCAGTAGAAAGCAGTTTCGATTGGGAAAAACTCGTCACCAGCGTAGACACAGAAGTGCGGCGGCTCAGCAAACTGCACATCAGCTTTCTCGAAAAAGCCGGAGTTGAATTAATCTCAGGATACGCCAAATTTATCGACTCCCACACTGTCGAAGTTGGTGACAAAAAATACACGGCTGCTAAAATCTTAATTGCAGTCGGTGGCGAAGCTCACAAAATCGACATTCCTGGCATCGAACACGCCATTACTTCCCGCGAAATCTTCTTGATAAAAGAGCAGCCGAAACGGTTGGCAATTTTGGGAGGAGGTTACATCGGTGTTGAATTTGCCTGCATTATGAACGGTTTGGGAAGTCAAGTAACTCAAATCATCCGGCGTGATTTAATTTTGAACGACTTTGATGGAGAACTTCGCGCCAACGTGCAGGAAGGAATGGTTAAGCACGGGATCAATTTTGTGACGGGAAGCTCGATCGCGCAAATTGAAAAAACCCCGGAAGGCTTAAAATTAACTTTGTCGGGAGAATCGGAAGAAACCTTGACAGTTGATGCGCTGCTGTGCGCTACTGGACGCTGGCCCAACTTGGAAAAATTGGGTTTGGAGAATGCGGGAGTAGAAACTGATCAAGGTGCGATCGCAGTTACCAAAGACAGCCGCACCAGTCAACCGCATATTTTTGCAGTCGGAGATTGCACGAACCGGATTAATTTAACGCCAATTGCGATCGCCGAAGGACGCGCTTTTGCCGATACTGAATTTGGCAACAATCCGAGAGCAATTAGTTACGAAAATGTCGCATCAGCCGTATTTTCCCAGCCGGAAGCGGCAACAGTTGGCTTAAATGAAGAGGAAGCCAGAGCTAAATTTGGCGAATCTATTAAGTGCTACACAGCCAAGTTTCGACCGATGTTTCACTCTTTGACAGGTGCAGATGAAAAGACTTTTGTCAAGTTAGTTGTTGAAACTAATACTGACAGAGTTTTGGGCGTGCACATGGTTGGCAAAGACGCGGGCGAGATTATTCAAGGCATGGCGATCGCGGTTAATATGGGAGCTACCAAGAAAGATTTCGACGCGACTATTGGCATTCACCCATCGACTGCTGAAGAGTTTGTGACTCTGCGGTAAAGCTAAAATTGGGACGCGGCCAAATCAGGAAACGGCATTGCCGTTTCCCTCCTTCTTCAACCCGCGGAGGCGGGTTTTGTTTGTGTAGGCGCGGTTTCAACCGCCGTCTGATCTACCCGTCTGATCTACCTGCCACCTCATTAAAAAAGAATTTTAAATAATTTGAACCTTTTTCGAGATCGTCCTGTCTAAAGCCTTCAGATAACGAACAGGTGGGGGAGACTTCACAGGTGTTAGGTGTGTTAGCCAATGTTTTAACCGATGACTGTTCCGACTCCGACTTAGTTGCTCAATGCTTAAAGGGCGATCGTACTTC
>JAJAYT010000521.1 GCA_026786085.1 Microcoleus sp. CAN_BIN18
CACCACAATCGATCCCCACGATTTCGATCAAGAGGGTCTCGATCTACCGTTAATTGGAGGGTTTAGAAACTTCTACGAACCCAAGGTGCAAACTTGGGATGGGATTACATTTGCCGATAATTACTACCAAACTACAGCCAATCCGACTGAGTTGGGGTCTTTTACTCCCAACGGTCGAAATATTCCTAACCTTCTGCCACCAGAAGATACCAGCAATGAACCAGGGCTTAAGTTTCCCAAAGATCCAAATGGGAATCTCCTCGGTGTTCCCGATGTAGTCGAATTTCTGGGAACTCGCTCGGAACAAAATAACTACGCCGACAGTCGCGCTGGATTCAGCCGACAAACAGATCCTATTCTAATTGGAGGCGGTTTGGGTGCTACTCACGGACGAGCTCTCAATTGGTATTCTGGTACTGCCAATTTAAATTTGACAGAATCGCTCCCAGGCGATGTGTTCGAGTGGGAAACTAACCCAGTATTTCGCCGCCGCGTTGACGGACGCTACGAGGTGCTCTTTGATCGGACTTTCTACGATACCAATCCCAACCGCGTCAATCCTTGGTACACCCCAGATCATACAGCAGCAAACTTTGTTCAAGGTAGCGCCGACGCTCCTTGGGAAGGAATTGGAACAGGGTGGTTCTATTCTGTACTCGGTGGCGGTGAAACTTTGCGCCCAGAAACGCAGCCGCGGGTGCCACTAAGTTTCGACAATACTTACAGTGCTAGGATGCGCGGCGATGATGCAATTCCTACTTTGTTTAATGGCAATTTTGATGCTGTTACCGATCCATTTGGCGGCAATTTGAGCCAAGTTCGTAGAACTATTTCTAACGCTCTGCCTGGGTGGTCATTTCATAACGGTCAATCCAATCCAAATATTGACTTGGTTCAAAATTTGGAAGACGTAAAGTCAAAGAAAGGGAAAAGCGAAACAGACTATGCGTTCAAGCTAGGAGCCAACGGAGTTAACGAACTTGTTCATAATCGGTTTGTTGTGCCTGACTGGGGCAATTTGCGGTTTGATGTTCATGCTCCTGTCAGAAGTGGCAACTTGAAGGTCAAGCTGGAAACGACAACAGGTACAGTTATCTCAGAAACTACAATAGACCTTGCAAGCAATTTGCAAGATATCCCTTTCACCCCACCGAAAATGTCAATACCCCAACAAATATCGCTCTGGCTACTAATATCTACTTAGGTAATGCTAATAAGATTGGATTTGGTCGAAGTGGTTTTGAGACTTTCCAGCTTAATTTGGAAACTCCTAATGAGGTGACACAGCTTTATCGAGGACAACCAGCTACTTTGAAGTTTGAATTAGAAGGAGGAGATTATGTTTATATAGATGATGTCTTCTTCAAGAGCGACCACCTGAGATTTGGCAACCCAACTTACGCAGTATGGGATAGTAAAGCCCCGGAGCAAAATCAATACCAAACTAACTTGTTACTGGAAAAACCCCAATACGCATCGTCTTATGATGCTGTTACTGGGCTTCCTAAGTGGGTAAGTTGGAAAGTTGACAGCTCTTGGAGAAATCGATCTGAACCCAGAATAAATATTCCATTCGTAACAGATCCTAACTTGCCTGGTAGTTCTAGCGCCCCAAGCTGGCCTAGGATTGATGGGATAATGTATACAGGAACGAGCTTGGATAGAGGTCATCTTATCCCTAACCAAGATAGAAACAGAAATCCGAAAGATGCTCAGGCTACCTACCTAAGCACAAACTTAATTCCGCAAGCAATCGACAATAACCGACTTTTCCCCAATAGCACAGGTAGCTTAGACCCAAATATTTCGCCTGCATGGTCTAGAATTGAATCAAAATTAGTTCAGCAGCTAATTTTTGACTACAACAAAAAACTCGATATTACTGCTGGTGTTTTTGATACTAAAGAACAGAATTGGTCTGTTCAACCAAAAACTAGAGCGCCTGAAGAACTTACCCAACTACCAAATCAGGGAGATACAAATCCTACAAATTTAGAAGCTAACGGAATTCGCATTCCCGGGTGGACATGGAAAACAATTTTAGTTTCCAACCAATCAAGTATTGATGCACAAGATATTCTTGGCAGTTACACCTACATTACGCCGAACATACCAGAACCTTACACAGACTGGAGCGGGGAACCAGCAGTCGCGAATCCTCTGAATCAATTGTTAGGGGAAAACCGCGATCCGATCACAAGTGTGGAACAATGGCGAACACCAAGTACGTGGAAGATTTCTATCACTCAACTTGAAAGTCTTCTGAATCCTCCAAGTTCTGGCAAGATTTTTAACTTTTTGTCAAATCTTCCTGAAGATGTTCGGAATCGAATTAAACAACAGAGCGATTTCCAGTTTCCACCTCCCTAGACTAGACTTCCTTGTGATTTACGTAGAACAACAATAAAATAGGTTGAGGAGATATCTAAATGTTTAAAATATTACTGTCTCCTCAATACTTCGTAAATCCTGTTTTTTCAACAGATGTATCCCCTATGACAACTTCTTCAAATTTAAAATTCACCTTCCCTAATCTCTCCGCGCCAGTGTTCAGTAGCATTGATAGGCCCCTTAATAAATTCTCCATTTGTCCAAGTAGTTTGGTAAAAAAATACATCTGATTGGATGCCACCGGAAAGACAATTTGTAGCTCCTAAAAAATTGCTGCCTACGAACAAAGAATAACTCATATCAACTCCTGATAAGTTAGCCTCTCTCAAATCGCAATAAAAAAACCAGAGGCCCAACCACTCTTCATACCGACTAAATCGAGCATTTCTGAAATCTGAAAACAAAGCTACTCCCAAGCCAAAATTTTCCAAACAAGCACCACTAAATTTGACATAGCTTACGCGAGAGCGACTCATGTCAACATCACGCAAGTTAGCCCCACTCAAATCAACACGATGCAATATTCTATCCTGAAAATCTCGCTCGCCCTCGGCATAGCGCCCGAGCAATTCTTCAGCAGACAAAGCTTTGTTTAAATCGTCTTGAATCCTGCCATCTGGCATAGTCACTTGATGAAAAATAGTCTTTTCTGTTGTTTGAATATCAGTCAGATTGGCATGACTCAAGTTAGTATCAATCAACACAGCACCCGTCAAGTCGGCACCCGTCAAGTCGGCACCTGTTAAGTCCGCACTTGTCAAGTCAACATTAGCCAATTTAGCATTCCTGAGATTGGCATTGATCAAGTTTGCCTTAATCAGTAAGGCTGAATTCAGCCATGCTCTTTCTAAATTAGCATGGCTCAAGTTAGAATTAATTAAATCGGCACCGCCCAAACGAGCATCTTCCAAATTAGCACCGCTCAAATTAATATCTACCATGAAAAAATTGGAGAGACTGAAATCTTTCATAGAGGCACCAGCAAAATTTCTTTTTCCAGCTATATACCGTCTCCGTAACTCTTTTTCCTCGGAGATTCTCTTAGAGTGTTTGTCTTCTATCACTATTTTTTCCCTGAGATAATCTGAGTTTATTTTAGCATGACTATTATGAAACAGGCTGGGCAGATATCTAAATATTTAAATATATAATGTGCAAGTCTTACAAACGAAGAGATTGAGTCAGCAACCGTCCAAAATAGCATCCTCTAGATTAGCACCTGTCAGATTAGCACCTGTCAGGTCAGCTCCTCTCAAATCGGCATTATTTAGGTTGGCCTCATAAAGTTCAGCTTCTATGAGATCGGCATTCCTCAAATCGGCACTATCAAGTCTTACTTGATTCATCAGGGCATGACTTAGATCCGCATTTCTTAGATCGGTATTATTCAAAGCAGCCTCTCTGAGGTCAGCTCCCCTCAGATTGGCTTTTTTTAAATCGGCTCCAATCAAGTTAGCTTCATTTAAACAAGCACCAGCTAGATTAGCATTTCTCATATCGGCTTCTTGTAACTCGGTACAACCCAAGTTGGCATTATCCAATCTAGCATCTCTGAGATTAACCGCATTTAGTCTTGAGCCGTACAAGTTAGCACCCATGAGATTGATACTACTCAAATCATTCTGACTTGCTTCTAGGTCTTCGCGGAATGTCACTTTAGCAAGGTTCAAGTTAGCATGACTTAAATCAACTCCAGAGAAATCTCTTTCTCCCGCAGCGTAACGTCTATAAAGTTCTTCAATGTCCATATTGGGTGTCCTGAATCTGTTTAGATCAATATTAGCCGATCGCCCTTTTACCCCTTTTAGCCCTTTTACCCCTTATTCTCATCAAAAATACGATTCGACGTACATAATTTAATTAAAAAAAAGCGATCGCCCTTTTGTTCCTTTTCAAAAAAAGCAGATCGCCCGCCCGCACAATTTACGCTGATTGCCCTTGCATTTCCAGCAACTCAGGAATCGTCACAAACCGATATCCCTGCTGTTTCAAACCAGCAATCATCTCCGGTAAAGCCTTAATAGTACGAGATCGATCGCCCCCGCCATCGTGCATCAAAACGATCGCCCCCGGCTTCGCACCCTTCAACACATTATTAACAAAAGCGGACGGTTGAGCGCGCGGATCGGTATCCGCAGAAGTTACCGACCACATCACCACAGAATAATTCTGCTCCTTAGCATACTTAGCCAAACCATTATTCAAAACTCCCCCCGGCGGGCGGAAAAAAGTAGTCTTAACTCCCGTCGTTTCGTAAATAAGTTTAGCCGTGCGATCGATTTCATTAGCCGCCGTCGCCGCATCCATCTGATCGTACCAGTGATGCCACGTATGATTACCGATCGCGTGACCTTGGGCCACAACTCGGCGAGCAATTTCAGGAGAACTTTCTAAAGATTTACCTATCCAAAAAAATGTGGCTTTAACATCATTTTGCTTAAAAATATCCAGCATTTGTTCCGTAGTTTCCGGCCACGGCCCATCATCAACAGTTAAAGCAATAACTTTCTCAGAATCTGGGACTTTTGCCTGAAAAATAGTTGTTCCCTGAAACTGCTCCGGTGGCACAAAAGTCAAGCTTTTTTCCTTGGATTCCAATACGGTGAGAAGTTCCTCAATTGTGCGATCGAGATTAAACGCTATTTGATTGTCCCCAACCTCCTTTGCTAGCGGATTTACCGTTAAGGATTGGTTAAGGTTCTGCACCGCGGCGGTTGCAGGCTTGTCGCTTCCCTGTGGGTTTCCGGGTAGCAGCATACCGATGATCAAGCTAATCGTAGCAGCGGCCAGGGCGATCGCCACAAAACGCCATTTTTGTCGCAGTCTTTGAAACAGATGATTTCCGCTCACTTGGGATTCCTTTCACTCCACACTGCCGATAATGATAATGGGAATTTCAGGTAAAAGACACCTAATTTTTGAGAAATATGTCTGGGCGGGGATTGACAACGGGGCAAAAGTTGGCTCCTGAATGCGGGCGTCTGTTTTTTCAGAAGTGCCACCGGCGCAACGCCGAAAATTCAGAGACATTAAAATGTAGTACAGTATTGCGATCGGATTTACCTATGGCAACACCACCAGTTTTATAGCTCAAAGTCTTTGTTTACACGGAATTATCGAGCTGAGACTCTTGGGTTGGGCGATCGACACCCACCTTAAAAAACCAAATTTAAAAAAAACTTGTATTACCCCCTTGACAGTCTTGTATTACGTCGTGTAGTATAAATGTATAGCGAAGGGGAAAAGCTTCAAAGCTTTATTCCAAAGGCAATATGAACCTTGAAAACAGAATAGATCATTAATAGTGTCACATAATTGCGGACATTGGCGGTGTAGACTCCGGTAACAAAAGCCCGATCGGGTTGTAGTACGCGGAATCAACCGCCAGCAGTCCCAACTTGAGTCATTCAAGAACAGAATATTATCGATTTTCGCGGGGGTATAGCTCAACCGGTCAGAGCAGTCGCCTGTCGAGCGAAAGGTTGCGAGTTCAACTCTCGTTACTCCCGTCAAAGTCCCGCCAAAAGCCGTCTTCCAAGCGTGAAGATTGCGAGTGTAAACCTCCCTCGTCGGGACTCCCAGGTTAGGTGGCCGAGTGGCTTAAGGCGTCGGTCTGCAAAACCGAATTTCGCGGGTTCAAATCCCGCCCTAACCTCTGTTCCTATTTATTCGTAGGAGCAATTATTCAATCCAAAATCTCAAGGAGCAAGTCTTCAATCTAAAATCTAAAATCTAAAATCTAAAATCGATAGTGCTGTAGGCAAATGGTTTAAGCCGCTTGGTTTTCACCCAAGTGAATTGCGGGTTCAACTCCCGTCAGCACTTCCCAAAAGCCAGGGTTGGCCCTCCTATTGGTGTGGGTAGCTGTCTGTAAAACAGTAGCTTAAAGCGTTGCTGGTTCAATTCCAGCCCGACCCATTTGCAACTGTATTAATATGCAATTGCAAAACAAGAGAATGTGTTGTAACTGGACAACAATTCAGTCTGCGCAACTGAAAATTTGGGGGTTCAAATCCCTCCGTTCTCGCTCAATTGGAGAGGTGGCCGAGAGGCTTATGGCGCTTTCCTGCTAAGAAAGAGCGGTTTAACACCCGCCGAGGGTTCAAATCCCTCCTTCTCCGTTTTCCCCCGATAGCTCAGTTGGTAGAGCGCTTGTTTGAAGAACAAGAAGTCGTCAGTTCGATACTGACTTGGGGGATTGCGTTGCCTCATAGCTCAATTGGTAGAGCTGCACGCTGTTAACGTGATGGTTGTAGGTTCGAGTCCTACTGAGGCAGCCATTTTACAAACAGTCTTGGACGCATTAATAACGTATTTCTGTCATTGCGAGGAACGAAGCAATCGCAGTATTTATCAGTAGCGCGTCCAAGCATTGTTTGCACAATTCTTGTTTGAATTGCCGAGTGGACGAAAGGCAAGTCGCATCGCTCTGAACGATGAGGTTGCAGGTTCAAAGCCTACCCCGGCATTCAATTATTCGGAAGTCGCCTAATTGGCATGGCACCGCTCTTTGAAAGCGGAATAATGCAGGTTCAAACCCTGCCTTCCGAGTTCTGCTTTTCTAACAGCAGTAATGATGATGCTCCTGTAGCCCAACTGGCAGAGGCTGCAATTTCAAAGATTGTATTGTGTGAGTTCAAATCTCACGCCTGAGTACCAATTATTTAAGTTTTTACTTGCTCTTGTGGCGGAATTGGTAGACGCGGCAGACTTAAAATCTGTTCTATTTTGATTGTGAGTTCGAGTCTCACCTGGAGCATGAACGGGATGTGGCGCAACTTGGTAGCGCGGCGGCTTTGGGAGCCGAAGGTTGCAGGTTCAAATCCTGCTATCCCGACTTTACCCCTGTAATGTAATTGGAAAACATCACTCGCTTAGAACGAGTGTTTTTGCTGGTTCGAGTCCAGTCAGGGGTACTTGGCTAATCGCCAATTTCTGCTATTTGCTCTCGTGGCGAAACGGCAGACGCGCTAGGTCGAGAACCTAGTTTTCTACAGGTTCAAATGAATGGTTAATTTTTTATATTGCAAAACTTACTGAATCAAAGAAACCGGGTTTTTCAGCTAATCTGCGGGCTGAAACCAAGTATTTCGCAAAAAACCCGGTTTCTGGCCGCCCATAAGTAAGTCCTCTTAACAAAAAATATGGGAGTGTAACTCAACTGGATAGAGTGTCGAGCTTCTACCTCGAATGTTGTGGGTTCGAGTCCTACCGCTCCTGCTGAATGGGTTCGTAGCTTAATTGGAAAAGCATCTAACTGGCTGTTAGAAAGATATCGGTTCAAATCCGATCGCAATCCACCACAATTGGGTCTGTAGCTTAATCGGAAAAGCGCCTAGTTCGCAACTAGGAAAATGTCGGTTCGAGTCCGACCAGCATCCAGCAAAAATGGGGTCATAGCTCAATTGGTAGAGCGCTTGCCTTGCACGCAAGAGGTTAGGGATACCCTTCGGGAAGGCTTCGCCTACAATTCCCCTTGATTCCACTGCGGTGTCTGAAGCCAAAGCGGTAGCGGCGCTGGTTTGTGGAACCAGTAATAGCGGGTTCGATTCCCGTCAGACACCCCTCGGAAGATGCCGCTAAACGGTTGGCAACTAGCCTCGAAAACCAGGGTACAGGCAACTGTAAAGGTTCGATTCCTTCATCTTCCTTTTAATTTCAAATCCGGTTGATTGCACCGAAAATTGTAGGGACACAGCAGTGCTGTGTCCCTACGGATAGGTTGCGATGTGGCAGGAATTTGATTCACCACCGGAAGCCGAGAAGCGAGGTTCTGTGCTGATAACGCAGAGGTAGAAGGGGCAGTACCTTCCCGGTGGATTTCCTATGTTTTAGTCATAGGAATCATGGATATTTTGCATCATGGAAGATGCCGCTAAATGGTTGGCAACTTGTCTTGAAAACAAGGGTACAGGTAACACCTGTAAGGGTTCGATTCCTTCATCTTCCTTAATGAAATATTCTTGAATTTTTCTAATAGATTTGCTATCCTGTAGGAATAGGAATTTTGGGGAGTTCGGCTAAATAGAATAGTATGGTAAAAACTTTTAGGACTTACGCATTCCTACCAAAGAAATCGGGTTTTTGCCTAATCTAGTGGCTGCAACGAGAGATTTTAGTGAAAAACCCGGTTTCTAGCCACCCGTGCATAAGTCGTGACTTTATCAAAAGTAAGGTGAAATATGAGAAAACTAAAATATTACATTGCTTGCACCGTTGATGGATTTATTGCTCGCGAAGATGGCTCATTTGATTGTTTTCCGATGACAGGAGAGCATTTTGCCGATTTGTTCGATCGCTTTCCTGAGACTTTTCCGGCTCACGTTCAAAATGCTCTCGGCATTAGTGCAGAAAACAAGCAGTTTGATGCTGTTTTGATGGGACGCAAAACCTATGAGGTAGGGCTAAATGTGGGTCTGACTAATCCTTATCCCAGCTTGAAACAGTATGTTTTTTCGCGCAGTATGGAAACAAGTCCCGATGAGAATGTTAAACTCGTTTCGGACAATCCAGTTGCATTGGTTAAGGAATTGAAAAAGGAAGCGGGTAAAGATATCTGGCTGTGCGGCGGTGGCGATTTAGCTGCAACTCTTTTTCCTGAGATTGACGAGATGATTGTGAAGTTAAATCCGGTAGTTATCGGAGCGGGAATTCCTCTGTTTTCCGGGGCGATCGCACCTACAAATCTGGAATTGGTCGATCGCAAAATCTATAGCAATGGTTTCCTGTTGCTTCATTATCGATTGCAGAAATGAGGTGTTTGGGCGATCGCCTCAAATGAGAGGCGTGGATTGGTTTATAATAAGTCTAGATTTGCTAGTCATTAAACATAGAAGCTATGAGCATTCAAGTTCTCAAATTAGAATTGATTCAGTGGATTTTGTTACTGAAAGATACTCAACTTTTAAACGAAATCCAAAAACTGAAAGAAAAGTCACCCGAAAAAACGGCTGTCCTCAAACCTCGTCAATTTGGCTGTGGCAAAGGAATTTTTACTTACGTTGCGGATGATTTTGATGAAACACCTCCTGGTTTTGAAGAATATATGTTGCAATGAAATACTTGATTGACACTCACATTCTAATTTGGTTTGTTGAAGGTAACGATCGGCTTGATGAAGATGTGCGATCGCTGATTGCTAATCCTGTAAATGAAATTCATATCAGCCAAGCTAGTCTGTGGGAACTTACTATCAAAATCAGCATCGGTAAGTTGTCTTTGTCTATTTCCGTGTCGGAGTTAGAAATGTTTCTGATTAACCACGACTTTCAAATTATCGAAACTAAGTTCCTCCATTACGAGAAATTGCGAAATCTCCCTTTTTACCATCAAGATCCTTTCGATCGCCTAATTATTTCTCAAGCCCAAGCAGAAGATTACACTATTGTTACACATGACGATAGGTTCAAAGAGTACGATGTCAAATTGTTGTAATCTCAAATCTTGAGCAAGGATCTGTCTAATTTGAGATTTGAGATTTGGGATTTTGCATGGAAGCTGCTGCCGCAGGGACGGCGACTTGTCTTGAAAACAAGAGTGCAGTTAACTGTACGGGTTCGATTCCTCCAGCTTCCGTTGAGATTTTATGGGTGGTTAGCAAAGCGGTTATGCACCCGGCTTTTAACCGGTATCAGATAGGTTCAACTCCAGAAGTGTTGAATGATAGAAAAAGATTGCCAGGATTGGCAAACAAATGTATAATGACAGAGCTATAAAATATTAAAAATCAACTAAAATGCTATTTTCTAACTTCCCCAAAATTGTGAAAAGGTATCTCGCCCATTTA
>JAJAYT010000522.1 GCA_026786085.1 Microcoleus sp. CAN_BIN18
AGTTACGCGCCCTGACTTCAGAAACCGGGTTTCTACGAGATTTGGCGATGAGTCACGGGAAATCACGCAAGAAACCCGGTTTCTCGCCCCCGATGCGATCGCCCTCATACACACCCAGTTCAGAAACCGGGTTTCTACGAGATTTGGCGACGAGTCACGGAAAATATCGGCAGAAACCCGGTTTCTCGCCCCCCGATGCGATCGCAAGTTACGCGCCCTGACAAGAGTGAAACCCGGTTTCTACGAGATTTGGCGACGAGTCACGGGAAATATCGGCAGAAACCGGGTTTCTAGCCTGCGATGCGATCGCCCACAAGCCCCTCGATACATAGATTCATCCCGCTTATCTCCGGCATTAGAAAAATAAATGTAAAAATATGTTGCAATGTTTCTGTCGTTGTGTTAACTTTAGTTACATAAGGTTGAAATTAAACGAGGTTTCTGGTCATGGAAAACAAAGACGCAAAAGTAGGCTTCACTGAGTTCGCTGAAACCTGGAACGGCCGTTTGGCAATGCTGGGCTTCGTTATCGGCTTAGCTACCGAATACCTCACTGGTCAAGGCATTCTCTCTCAAATCGGTTTGATGTAATCAGCTTAACTGCACAATAGCTGTAATTCACGAGGGCGATCGACGCATCACTGCGATCGCCAGCCAACAAATCCTCTTCACTCACACTGAAGGGGATTTTCCATTTTTTTTATTAAAAAATCTAACATCAGGCACAATCAAAAATCTTTTCCGTCTCAATATTTATCGTGAGAGCAACTCCAGCTTTCCTAAGCAATTCCTACTGAATCCACAATCCTCAATTTAGGAGTCAAAGCTGGAAGCTTCACCAAACCGTCCCGTTTGTGAGCCCGCAGGCTGTTACCTAAAATCATTTCCGACAGATCCGGCATTTCTTGCCAGCAATGCGAGCAGAACCAATAAACGCGATTGTGGCGAGCGTGCCGGAGCAGTGTAGATGAGCAACAAGGGCAACTATTCATGATATTTTAAACCTTCTTTAAGATGTGGAGCTATAACCAATTCATTAGAGGGATTGACGAATGCCGGGGCATCTCAAATTCAGACACAACAATCAAAAATCTTTTTTCACTCAAAACTTTGAGCGTCTCGCAAGTAGCACTTTTGCAGGCCCAACAGCAACACCACAATTAGAAGCTGAACGATCCAAGGGGCTAAAGAGAAACCCCAAACAAAACAACCCAGTCCGGCCAAACCCACCAGAACAAAAATATCTTGAGAGGTTTGCCAGTAAATCCAGACGGCCGCCAGAGAAACTATCAGTAGCAAAATGTAAGTTGAGGGCATTGTCGTCTTCTCCCAAGATGTCTGTCAAAAGTCAGGATTTAATCCTGACGATGTGCTTAAACTTAAAACCTAAAACTGAAGAACTTATGAAGATGAGCAAGTTGTTACAAAACAAAATATAATCCTGCCCGATTATATTCAGCATAAAAATCTAGCAGGAAGATTTTTTTTATTTCGTTATACAATTTGAGATGCCGATCCTCTTCGTTGGCTGCGCGATCGACTTATTTTTGATCCCAGCCCAAAGCTTGGGCCACCTGAGCAGCCAAAGCCATCGGTTCAAAAGGCTTAGCAATTACGCTCACCACCCCCAACTCCGCGAACATCCGCCTGTCACCAGCGAGGGCTTTAGCTGTCAATAAAATTACCGGAATGTGTTGCGTAGCATGATTAGCTTGTAACTGTTTAAAAGTAGTAGGCCCATCTTGATCCGGCATCATCACGTCCAACAGAATAGCATCAGGCTGTTCAGCCAGAGCCTTAGCCACACCCTCGCGGCCAGAACTCGCCGTCAGGACTTCCCAGCCCCCCACCACCTCAAGACTGACTTGAGCCACTTCCCGAATATCTTCCGCATCATCAATCACCAAGATGCGCTTGGCATTCAAAATTAACATTTTTTTTAATAATGAGAACTGATATCTCACAGAGTAGAGGCGAAATGTGAATATTTTGTAAAGCAAACTATTTTACCAGATTAAGCTTTACAGTAAATTTTCAAAACTTTATGGCAGAACCTATACCAGCCCCGGACTAAGCACCGGCAGACTTAAGAAAAAAGTGCTGCCCTCCCCCACAACGCTCTCCACCCAAATCCGGCCTCCGTGCTGCTGCACGATACTGCGACAAATAGCCAGCCCCAAACCAGTTCCTCCCTTTTGGCGACAATCAGAAGCATCAACCTGTTGAAAGCGTTCAAAGACCATCTCCAGCTTATCTGCCGGAATGCCCCGCCCTTGGTCTTTCACAACAATCTGGATGGACGAGTTGACTGGTGGCAAGTGCGGATTTGCCGCAGACTTAGGACAAAATAAAGACGACAATGCTGAGTTCAACTCAGCTTGTTCTGCCAAATCCTGCTTCTGGGTCAACTCCCCGCTCACCCAAATCGTAGCACCCGGAGGCGAAAATTTGATAGCATTACTAAGCAAATTTGTCAAGGCCTGAATTAGCCGATCGGGAATACCTCGCAATTGCGCCTCCACAGGCCTCACAGACAGAGTAACTCCCGCCTGTTGAGCCATGCCCTGCATCTCGTCAGCCGCCTGCAACATCAACTCAGCGATATTGCAAGTTTGTTTGATGGCAGTGCTGTAATTCGACTCCATCCGCTCTAAATCCAGGATGTCATTGATCAAGCGCACCAAACGGTCAGTGTTAGTGACAGCAATCTCCAGCATCCGCTTGGCTTTTTGGGGATGAGCGTCAAGCATACCACTGTTGAGGAGGCCGAGAGCGCCGTGAATCGAGGTCATCGGCGTCCGCAGTTCGTGGCTGACAACAGAGATGAATTCATCTTTCATGCGATCGATCGCCAGCCGATCGGTGATATCCTTAAAAGTCACCACAGCTCCAATAATTTCGCCTTGTTCTCGCATCGGAGCGACAACGTATTCAATCGGAAAACTGCTGCCGTCTCGCCGACAAAAAACCTCATCCGTGACACGCCGCACCTCTCCGTCTGCCAAAGTGTCTAAAATTTGAGAACTTACTGGGTTCGGCAGTTGGCCCGTAGCCGGTGCGGCGCAGTCTGTGGCAAGTTGAGAACGTGAATTGATGTCTGTGGCTGGTGACAAAAGCTCGATCGCCCTTGAGCATTCTTCCTGTGAACGGTGTAAGCTTTCATAAAGTGGTCGATCGATCAATTGCTTCGATGAGCAGCCAGCCATTCTTACCGCCGCCGGATTCACAAAAGTTACCTTTCCCTGTTTATTTAACCCACAAATTCCTTCTCCTGCAAAGAACAAAATCAATTCATTTTGGTGGCGGAGTTGTTCGAGCGCTTTTTCGATACGCTTGCTATCGCTGATGTCGCGAGCGATTGTCGAAACACCCGTTATTGCTCCTGTGGCGTGTTTAATCGGAGAAATCGTCAGGGATACATCTATCTGTTGGCCGTCTTTGCGCAAGTGTACGGTTTCGTAATGGTCGATGGTGGCTCCAGCCCGAATATTTTCCAGAATTTGGGCCATTTCCTTGGGGCGTTCAGGAATTGCTAAAATCTCGATCGACTGCCCCTTGATTTCCTGCGCGCAGTAGCCGTAAATCTTCTCTGCCCCGGCGTTCCAGCACAGAATCGTCCCGGCGAGGGTTTTGCCTACGATACCGTCATCGGAAGACTCGACAATGGACGCTAAGCGCACCAGTTCGTCTTGCGCCTGCTTGTATTCGGTAATGTCGCGGCCCAAAATCACGATACTTTTGCGTCTGCCGTCGGGGTGAAATACGGGTACTTTAATCACGTCGTAGATTTTTAGAGTACCGTCCGATCGCGAAATCACTTCTTCTCCCCTAGAAAGTGTACCTTTTTCCCACGCTGCTCGATCGCTGACCTCGCACGCCTGTAGGGCCTCCCGGTAAAAACTGCTGAGTTCTCCTAGCTGAGAATCTGTCAGCCCGCGGTATTCAACTGCTGATAGCTCGAACAATTCCAATATCCCTTGATTTGCCTCCTGCCACCTGCCCTCGCCATCTTTAAAGCAGACAATATCTGGCATGGCATTCATCAGCAAGTCGAGATAGGAGTTTGAGCGCAGTGTAGCTTCTACCTCGGCCCGCTTATGGATTTCCTGTTGCAGATTTTCGTTTGCCGTTTGCAGCGAGTCGATTAACAAACTTTCGGTAAAAGTGCGTTCTTTAATTACTTTTTGAAGTCTGTGGATTTCTAGGGACAATCGCCTGCGCGCCAACAAATTTTCTACCCGCAAGTGCAGTTGGGCGGCATCTACGGGAGTTGTGATTAAATCATCAATTTTGCCTTGGAGTTGTTTTGCACTCAGAGAAAACGGCGGCTCAGAAACAGCCGAGATTTGGGATTTTGTCACGAGCAAAAACGGTAAAAATATCGGCTCGGCGGCAGTTTTTAATGCTTCTACCAGCGGCCCAATGCGATCGAAGTTTTCCTCGTCGAGAATGCACAAGTCAAAAGCAATTTGGGTAATCGAAAATTCGGAGTTTGGTTCGGAAGTGCGATCGTCAGGTACGATCACCTCATGGTCTGTGTTGAGATGTGCGATCGGCAAATTAGGTTGTTGGAGGCGATCGACCAAAAGCAAAATGCGACTCATTAGTTTGATAATTTCCCAATGACTAATGATTTGATTTCCAATAAATTCACCGATAATCAGGTTTGTAATGAGGACTGAAGTCCTCACTACGAACCAATTTTAGGTAATCTGTAGGGTGGGCCGTAAGCACCGGTTGACTTTGATACCTATCGAAATACGTACTGGTTGACTTTTTCGGTAGACATTGCGCACGTTACAAGATGAGCCGGTGCGCATTGCGCACCCTACAAACTCATAACTAATGACTAATCACCAATGACCAATGACTAATGACCAATGACCAATGACTTTTTACGGCATTCCGATCGCAATCAAAGCATCCTCCGGCATACAACTAGAATAACGCTCCCCTTCCGATAAAACCGCAATCAGCCTCATTTGCCAGTCCGGCATAATTTGCAAATCCGCCCAAGGTATTGCTACCTCCAAACATTGATCCAGTCCCACTTGGGCGCGGCTGATCCGGGGATACCACTCATCGCCCTCTCCTGCTTCCTGAAACCAAATCGATTTCGTCAGCAAATTAATCTCTAACTGATGGTGGAATCGATAGTTGAGCGGTGCTTCGTCGGGCAAATCCGACAACGGAATCACACTATTGCGCATTGTGCGATCGGGATAATACCAGAACAAATTCAACTCCGGCGGGCAATCAATACCCGGCCGTATCCCAGCCTTGAAGTCGGCGCGAAGGTAAAAATTCAAGTGATCAACCCCGTACCAAAGCCGCTGAATTGCCGAACTTCGGTGCATTGTACCCCTTGCTCCCCCAACTTCAATCCGGCCGGCTTTGTCCCAATCCTGTTCGTTACCAATACCGTCAATCACCGGGTGAATAAAGCTCAGTGGCTGGTGGTCGCCTTGAACCTTGTGCACCTCTACTTGCCGCCGCACATCCAGGGGTACGGGCTCGCCCAGAGCTTCGTAGATGGCAGCTACGTGTTCGCGGAATAGCTGGTCGAACATAGCATCTTGGTTCGACGTGTGGCCTTCGCCAAACCACCAGAACCAGTCGGAACCTTCGGCTGCGAAAAGTGCTTCCCAAGCTTCGGGATTGCTCTCTTCCGTAGCCTCTGGATGATTTGCCAATACCTGTCTCGCCGCCCCTAACAAGTCCCAAGCGCGATTTTTCGCAGGATCTCCGATCCAAGTTGTCAGGGAACCGTCAACCCAAGAACCGGTATGGAGTTGGGCGGCGGGTATGGTTTCGGTGGCTGGGAATTTGTCGAGAAATTCCGAGACTGTGACTAATTGGATATCTGAACTGTCGCTGAGAGTTTGATAGAGTGATTCTAAGAAGGGTTTGCCGTCTTCGGGATAGAATTCCCAGCAATTTTCGCCGTCAAGGGCGATCGTCACTAACCACGGATTTTCTAAAGATGTTTGGCCGCTTGACTGTCGGTGTTTGAGAGTTCTGCCGATCGCCTCCAAGTGTCCCACCAAATCTGACGCAGCCTTTTCCGGTTCCATCGAACCGTAGGTAAAACCAATCAAATCAGACAATCTGTGGTCTCTAAATACGATCGCCAAATCGCCATCAGGAGTTTCTAAACGATAAGGGCGATATAACAATTCTGGTTCACAGACATTCCCCGTCGCATCGCGATTAAAAGAGTGTTTAATTGTCCACCCCAATACCGCCTCATCCGAGACAATCCATTTAAACCCTTGTTTAGCAATGTAGGGCAAAATCTCCGGGCTAACTGCCTGTTCCGACGGCCACAAACCACGCGGTTGGCAATCAAATCTGTCTTGATACATATCCCAGGCTTTTCTCAAATGTCTCGGAATATCTTCAGCCCACTGGAACCGATGTTTTGGCAGCGTCATGTTAGGAATCGCTATGCGGCCGCAGTTGGTGTCAGCAAGTAGCGGTAAAATCGGGTGCGTGTAGGGGGTTGTGGACACTTCCAACTGTCCCTGGGCTTGCATTTTACGGTGCTGTGGAATGATTCTGGCGAGGATTTCTTTTTGTTTGGAGTAGATGTTTTTTCGGTCTGTCAGATTGAAATTTTGTCCTTGTTTCAGCCAGCCTGCAATCTGGGGATCATCCCAAAACATTGGGTCAATCCAAGCTAAATTGTGCCACGCCAGCAAGTCGCCAAAATCCTGCACTTTCCAGTTTTCCAAGCACCACTGAATGCCTTTTTCCTGCCGTTGAGTGTAGAGTTGAGCGTAGCGGGGATGTGGCTGAATTAGGGTATGGTAATTGGCATCAAAGAAGTGTTCTAAAATGAACTCTTGTTCTTGGATGTTTAAAGTTTCGGCGGGCTTGAGAGTTACCGCCAAGTAAGGGTCTAATGCTTTGTCAGCGATGCAGTCTTCAATCTGTAAAATCAAAGACGGAACCAGGTTTACTGTTTGATGCAGTTTGGGATATTTTGCCAGAATCAAAACTAAATCTAAGTAGTCTTTGACTCCGTGCAGGCGCACCCAAGGCAGTCGGTAGTGTTCTGGGAGGTGAAATTTGGGGGACTGCAATATCAGCGAGTTTGACCCCGAACCGGTGTCTGGCTCAGCAGCGGATGCCCTCGATTTATACAAAGGCTGGTGCTGGTGCCAAATAAAGGCGACGTAGAGAGGGTGTGACATTGGTAATGAGTAATTATTAATGAGCTAGTTACGTCTGGTGCAACTTTCAGATAAATTCCACTCTGTTCACTAACATAAAGTTTATGATGTTTTTGTTAAGTACAGTGGAACTATGCTAGTCAGAACGACACATTTAGAGCACGGGGAGCTGCCGACCAGTATGGTGCCGATCGCTCCACAGAGCCGCTTTCCTGGCAGTGCTGTTGAGGTCGAAAATCGAGAAATCTCGGCATCAATGGTTCCATAGGCGACCGTTTTCTGTGTTAGCAGGCACGCTGCTAAAAGCAAGTGATACCACAACTTCGCTCAAAAGCCCGCTCTTTCGGTTTCCCTTACGCCAAAAATTTATTATGTCATCAGTTAAACAGCTTGCTGTCCGAGGGGCAGTGTGGACGATCGCTAGCTATGGGCTCAGTCAGGTGCTGCGGTTGGGCAGTAACCTGATCCTAACTCGCCTGCTAGTGCCGGAAATGTTTGGTCTTATGAGTCTGGTGTATGTGTTCATCACGGCCCTGCACCTGTTTTCCGACGTGGGTATCGGTACTAGCCTGATCCAGAACAAGCGCGGCGAAGAGCCTGATTTTATCAACACAGCCTGGACTTTGCAGGTATATCGCGGTCTGATTCTTTGGTTTTGCACGCTTTTGCTAGCCTGGCCCGTTGCCCAGTTATACCAACAGCCTCAGTTCCTGTGGTTAATCCCTGTGGTGGGTTTGGGGACGGTGATCTCCGGGTTCAATTCAACTTCGGTGTTCACGCTCAACCGCAATATGGCGCTCGGTAAGCTAGCAATTTTTGAGTTGTCGGGACAGGTGCTCGGCATTGCGGTAATGATTGTTTGGGCTTGGTTCAGTCCGACCATCTGGGCGATATTGATGGGGAGCTTTGCGTCACAACTCATGGAGTTGGTTTGGAGCCATTATTGGAATTCTGCTGCGCCTCACCGCTTGATGTGGAATCAAGAGGTAGTTAGAGAAATTCTGTCTTTTGGAAAGTGGATATTTGTTTCAACGGCTTTAACATTTTTTGCTGAGCAAGCCGATCGGCTGATTCTGGGAAAAATACTGACATTGGATATGTTGGGCATTTACGGCGTTGCTCTGACGCTGGCGGATCTACCCCGCTCTGTCACTTTAGCGCTGAGCAGCAAGGTAATGTTTCCCGCTATTTCCAAGTTGACCGACCAGCCTCGCGAAATACTTCGGGCTAAGGTACTCAAAAATCGCCAACCTATCCTCATCGTATGCGCAATTGGCTTGGCGTTATTAGTTAGCTTTGGGGATATCGCGATTAAGATATTGTATGACCGGAGGTATGTTGAGGCTACTTGGATGTTGCCGATCCTAGCTCTTGGCATTTGGCCTCGCGTGCTCTGCAATACGGGAAATGAGTCTGTTCTGTTTGCGATCGGCAAAATTCAATATCCAGCTTTCGGCCAATTCTTGCGCTTTATTTGGACTAGCATTGGATTGTGGGTGGCATTTTCGATCGCCGGACTGCCGGGAGCGATCGTCGCAGTTGCCCTGAATGACCTTGGCTTCTACGCTGCAATTAGCTACGGTCTCTGGCGCGAAAAAGTGAATTGTCTGGTGCAAGATCTTCAAGCTACACTTCTGCTTTTAGGATTACTTGCAGCCGTGATGGGAGCTCGCTACTTTTTGGGATTTGGTCTTCCTATTGATTTACTACTTCAGAAATACTCCTAAGATCGATCCCCAAGCAGCAGGCACCGAATCATTGTAATCGCGTGCGAGCTGGGATCGGGGACCTCAAAAATGGAGATGCCGGAGCGCTTGGGGAAGCGTCACGGCTGTCGCCCGACTAGCCGGGGCAGTCCCTCGGAGAAGTACCGGGGACGGACGGCCTGGTTCGAGATGTAGTGGATGGCGATCGCGTCGGCAGAATTCGTCTCCTGTCCGAGCTGGTACGAAAACGGCAGTTCATGCCACCCGAATTCCCCCGCCATCAGCGCCAGGAGTACCTGATCGGCGAAATAATGGGTGCGCCATTCGGGCGTGTAGGCCCGCAGCATTCGCTCCATGAAGCGAAACTGCTCATCTCCAAACTTGGGTAGAACGACCATGCCGGCGTTGAACGCACATTCAATGCGAGTCCCGCACCGCGCCTCGATCTCCTTGACTGGAGCGAATACCGACACCCAGTCAAATTCGTCGCGGAAGCTTGTTAGGACCCGGCTGTTTTGGGCTGCGGCGCACCGTTCGATTATCTCAGTTGGGCGATCAAAAAACAGGACATCGGAGTCTAGACCAACTACCACTCGGGCCTGCTCTGACATATGGGAAGCCAGGAGTCGCGGGCCGAAGAAGTGAGTACCGAAGAAGCTTCGCAGGAATTCAAACTCGCTCCCTGCGAATCGCTGCTCCACCCACGGCTTCACGTCTTCAGGGAAGATGAATCGGACTTGCGGAAAGAACTGCTGAAACCGCAAGACATCCTCCGGGCAGATCGAACCGTCCGATTGGATAACCGGGGTCATTTTGCCGTCGGCCCATCGCAGCAGGCTCCACAAGCTCCAGATTCCCATCGTTATGTGGGAATGACCGCAAAGCATATGAACTTCGATATCTGATTCGACTGGAGTATCGATCGGCTTGAGGACGCCCTCGGACGCCAGTTGGTCGAGGAGGGTACCCGCCCAACTATTCAGGCGTTTGAGCCGCAATTTATATCGGACTTCCTGATGTCCGCCGTCCAACAATACGTACTTTGCGTATCCCAATTGCTTGCGAATTGTGTGCAGGAGGTTTTGGGGGGAATCGGTCGTCTTCATTGTGTTTGATGGCTCCATGCGCGTTCCTCAATACCGAGATAGGGTGCTTTGACGATCGGAGTGGGAAAATTCATACCTCATCTGAGGTTTAAAGTTAAAGGTCTGGCAGTTTCAATGATTGAGCTACCAAACTACATTACCTGTTCTACTTCAGAGATTTCTGGGATGGCCTCGCGCAGGCGGCGTTCAATGCCCATTCTCAGAGTCATTGTGGAACTCGGGCAAGAGCCACAAGCTCCTTGCAGTCTCAGGTGTACGACTGGGCCGTCGATTTCTACGAGTTCGACGTTGCCACCGTCGGATATCAGGTAGGGGCGCATTTCATCGAGAACTGTTTCGACGTTATCTCTGGTTAGTGCTAGTGTCGTCATAATATTTCGCCTCTGTGATGATTTGTTGCAGTTGATTTTGTCGGATTTGTTCGATTTGACGGAGTAGCGGGAAATTTCAGAAACTGATGGGTTTCTCGATCGAAGACTTGGGCGCTCAGATGAGCCGCTGGCAGAAAATTAGGTTTCTGTGATGCTGATGCTCGATCGGAGTTGGCCCTCTAGTTTGATCGTACCGTTACTTGCCGCCAAATCAAGTTGATTCTGATAGACCAACCCAAAAACCCGTTTTATTTAAGAAATCGGGTTTTTGGTTAGCGCTACACTAATGCTGGTTCTAGCAGTTTGACGTTGGAATAGTTAAACTCGGTTGTTGTCAGTTGACCTTTTTCTTTCGATCGCACTACTTGCTTGGTCATCACATAATAGTCGCCTATCTTGTCAAAAGTATCTTCAAATTCCAGTTCTCTGGTGATTTCGTCGGTTTCGGGGTTGCGGAAAACGGCATCGTAGTGGCTGGCCAAAGAACCTTCGGGCGTCTCTAAGCTTTTGTGCGTGTCAATGACGAAAGCCATGCGGCCCATCACTCGGCTGACTTGACAAATTGACAGACCTCGGATTTTATAATTCGAGCCCATTGAGTCGCCCTGGACTAAAATATCCACAGCGTCGGTGCTGTCCTTCTCGCCGAGGGTGAAGCTATTTTTGCCGTGGGATTTTTCAAATGTGGAGCGCTTGCGGTGGGTAACAATGTCCCGCATTTGGGTGTAAACGCTCTGCTGCACTTCCTCGTCTGCAATGCCGCTGACTTCCACAGTCATGTCCGGTTTGATCGAAACATGACCCGTGTATACTTCCTCGCCCTGTTTGAGTTCAATATCGGCAGTGTAACCGGGAAAGGTGGCATCCCAGGTATAGCGGTGTTCGTAAGCAGCGCGAAACAAATCGCGAGCGTTGGCTGGCTCTGTCATAAATTCCTCTTTGTCTTGACACCCCTCTAGTTTACCTTAACCGCGAGAAGCCCTACATTCACCGGATAGGGCAGTTGCCGGCTTCTGGCGAGCACTTCTTGGGGGCGCTGCTGCGATGTTGATCTTAGTGCCACAAAAATTTACTTTCTGTCTCGGTTGCTATAATCTGAAAATAAACTTACAGAATAGCTAGTAAGTGAGGTCGCGATCGATCGCCATACACCAGTGTTAGTTATGGGTTATCTTGAAAAAACTTGTGTCCGCTTAAGAGAATTTGCACCTGTGGCAACTATTATATCCCCCAATTAATAAAATGCTAGAAACAGTTTACAAATACTTAGAAACATTGCAGGAACAAGTTAACCACTTGCCACCCCCGCAACAGGCAATTTTAACAAAAGCTGTGGAAAATTTATCAAATCTTTTGCAGGAAATGGCAGCCAGTCGCCAGTTTGAAAGCGCGACAAATAATGCAGCAAAGTTAGTTAAGGCAGAAAATTTAAGTCGCCTCTTGGAATGGACTGTCGCCCAGCAAGCGGCCCAACTCAGACAGCTACAGGAGAAATTGGACAAAGAAGTCAGTCAGCACCGCAGGGACAATCAATCATTAACTAAAAGAGAAGCAAAACTGCAAGATCTGCTGCGTAATTCTCCTGATATAATTAGTATTATCGGCTCCGACGGGCGAGTCCGATACCACAGCGCAGCCCTACAGCGGGTTTTGGGTTACAAGTCAGATGAAAGAATTGGCAAGTTTCACGGTGAGTTGATCCATCCAGACGATTTGCTGGCTTGGCAGACGTATTTTGGGAAGTTGCTAGAAAATCCAGGAATTGGTAAGCCCATCGAGTATCGGAAACGCCACGCTGACGGTTCTTGGATCTACGTGGAGGCGATCGGCAACAGTTTGCTTCACGATTCTAGTGTGCAGGGAATTCTGATCAATTCTCGCGAAATCGGCGAACGCAAGCAAGCAGAAATCGCCATCCAAGATTCGCAACGGCACTACAAAATCATGTCACAAATTACTTCGGATTTTGCCTATTCTTTTCAGGCACTTCCCAACGGTAACTTTGTTTGTGAGTGGGTAACGGAAGCTTTGGCGCGCGTGAGTGGTCATCTTCCTGAAGAATTAATTGCGTCGGGCTGGTGGAGTTCAAATATCGTTCACCCTGACGACAGGGAAATGTTAATTAAACAATTAGAAGGCTGTACTTCTAGAAGTATGGGGGTCAATGAGTATCGAATTGTTAACAAAAATGGTGAGGTGCGCTGGGTGCGGGACTGCTGGCAAGCGGTGTGGGACAAAACTGAAGGGCGGGTTGTCCGTTTGTGGGGCGCTTGTCAGGAAATTACCGATCGCAAGCAAGTAGAATTGAAACTGCAACTCGTTAATGAAGTTTTGCAAGCACAAATTGGATCAGCGCCGCTGGCAATTAACTGTACCAGCAATGACGGCTGTACCCTTGTCTGGAACCGCGCCGCCGAAGAACTTTTTGGCTGGACGGCGGCTGAGGTTTTGGGGCAACCTTTACCGAATATTCCTGAAGGCCAAAAGCCGGATTTTTACGCGCTGCTGAAGTCTGCGGGTAATGGCAAACCGCAAAACGGTTTGGAAGTGTCTTTGTTGAAAAAGGACGGTAGCTCGATCGATATTTGGGTTTGGGCTGCACCCGTGCGAGATGCGGTTGGCGAGACACTCGGCAGTATCCACATATTTTCTAACCTTTCAGAACGCCAGCGCATACAGGAGGAACGCCAAAAACTAGCCGCGCTGAAAAATATGGAAGAACCTTTTTGGGCGCGCTATGTCAGCCCTCCGCAAACCCAGAAAAAAGATGGGGATATGTAATTCCCTTAAGCGTAAGTTAACAACATTAAAAGTCCGCAGCTACAATCTTATGCTTGGGATATCATTTTCAGTTAAATAACCATTATAGCTCAATAAGGTTCAGTTAACACTGTTTCTTGCCCGGAGATCCCCCTAAATCCCCCTTAAGAAGGGGGACTTTGAGAATACTCCTGTCCCCCCCTTTTTAAGGGGTGTGCCAGGGAGATCGGGCTTAACTGAACCGTATTGCGTTATAGGTTTGTCGTGAGGACTTGACTCCTCTGAGTTTTATGAGGAGTCAAGTCCTAACGACAAACCTATTTGGTCGGGTCGTTCGATCGCACATAATATGATTAATACACCCGGATGCTATGTTTAGTAATTGGTATGCTGTGCTGGACAAAACCCTAATGACCTAAAAATAATTGAGTAACCAGCCACTGAATTTATTCAGGGAATCTATAGATGCAAGTGTCAGATTTTCCAGGCAGAAGACTTGCCTGCACGGTAAATATTCTACTTTTTAAATGGGCGGCTCAAATCTTTACTGGTGCCCTGATTCCTCCAGGCTCCTCAAAGCGGCTAACTCTGCGTGAGTCTGGCAAGATTCACTTAACTGAATGTAATCTAAGACATTACCAATTACCTGAGAAAGGTGGAGAGCCGAACGGTGAGCTTCTTCGATAAAAGCTCTCTCTTCGATTGGATCATCTGCCAGATTATCTACAGTTAGTTGAAGATAGCCAATAATGTGATTTAGGGGAGTGCGCAGCTCGTGAGACGCGCCTAACAAAAATTGCTTTTTGAACTGGGATATGTCTTGTCTTCGCTGGCTGTTCTCTTGGTAGAGGGTGGCGAGGGCGATCGCACTTCCGACTTGATCTGCAAGTTCTTCTACGAATTCTATCTGGCATTGAGTCCAAGGTCGATCGGCCCCACCATTCCCCGACGATCCGCCCTCGCATCGGTGCAAACTAATTATGCCATTAGGTTGCTCTTGATAAGCGGTAACGACCACTAGCAGCGAGTGCCGCTCAAAAGGATCATCGGCTCCCAAGGATTCTACTACCACAGGTTCGAGGGTGGCTAGAGCTTGAATGAAATGAGGTACTGCTGTGAGCGAGATTTCCATTCCCAGCATGGGTAGAAATGGTTCTTGGCAGTATTCTGCAACCACTTTGACTTGCAGGCTAGAACTTTGATAGGGACAAATGATGCAGCGACTGAGGCCTAGCGTTTCTCCCAGATTGTTAACTGTTTGCTGCCAAATGGTATGGAGATCCAACGTTCGACGAATCTTTCTGCCCATTTGCAGTAAAAGTTTTTGTGATTGAGCTGATACTTGCTGATTCATAGCAACTCCTTTTTCTACTAGATTTTGCAAAAGCTTACTAGCCCGACAACAGAGCAAGAATTTACTTAATTTGCTGGCCGCAAACTGTTCGATTTGGAACTTACGTAATTACACTTAAATTGTGCCATAGGCAATTAAATATTACTAAGTAGTTTTGCAATCTTTACAATATCTTTATGATTCTCATATAAAACTGAGAGCGTCAAGTTTTCTTAATAATCCTTTACATTAGGGGATTAGGAAGCTGAAACATTCGTATAACTTGAGATGAAGTTTTTGTAAAGTTGGCGATTTACGGGAGTACGAACCCCCAGGGGACAGATCGAGATGAGCTGTTATCCCTACCCCCCGAATGCCATTGATGCGAATTCTGCGTTGGTCTGGGAGTGGCGGGGGCGATCGGTCTGAGTCCAAAACACCGAAGGAGGGTGGTTGGTAGCGGACAATGTAAAATTTGATACTGTGGTGACTAATATAACTTTGTTCTTAGGAAAATTGGCAATTTTCGATGATTTTTATCCAGTAATTGGTAATTATGGATACAGTAATCTCGAAACTATCAAGTCAGCGATTTCAAATTGGTAAGTGGTGAACTGAACCATATTGACCAATGACCAATGACTAATGACTAATGACCAATTACCGATGATCAATTACCGATGATCAATTTTCAAACAGCGGTTCTTGATAAAGCGGCACCGTAAAAGTAACAGTTGATCCGAGTCCTTCTCCCATACTGTAAAAATTTACTGTACCGCCCATTGCTTCTACCAATTTTTGAGAAATAGCCAATCCCAAACCGGTGCCGCCGTATTGCCTGGTACGATCGCCGTCCACCTGAAAAAACGACTCGAATAATTTATCTTGCTTGTCTAGAGAAACGCCAATGCCAGTATCAGCAATTCGGATTTTCACCATTCCGGGGAACTGCTGGTTGTGAACAGTCACCTTTTTTTTGATAACTTCGGCACTGATGCGAATTCCTCCTTCTCTGGTGAATTTAATTGCATTACTTGTGAGGTTCAAAATTATCTGAAGCAGGCGTTGATAGTTAGCATACAAAATTATCTCGTCCTCGGCTACGGGTTTTTGGATTTGAAATTGTAATCGCTTTTGCTGTACTTGAACTTGTGTAAAAGTCTCAATTTGCTGCAAAAGTTCGCCGAGTTTGACGGGAGCGAAGTCTAACTCCATTTTGCCAGCTTCTATTTTAGCGACATCTAAAATATCGTTAATTACATTGAACAAGTGTAATGCCGATCGATAAGCTTCTTCGATGAATTGGTGCGCTTCTTCGGGGTCATCTGCCATGCCGTCCATCAGCAGTTTCAAAAAGCCGAGGATGCCGTTGAGAGGGGTGCGGAGTTCGTGAGAAGTGTTGGCAAGAAATTGACTTTTAAGTTGGGAAAGAGCTACGGCTTCGGCGCGGGCTTGTTCTAGTTCTTGGTAAAGTGTAGCGTGGGCGATCGCACTGCCGACTTGAGCGACTAACTCGCGAGCGAATTCGAGTTCGACTGGACTCCATTTGGAGGAACTACCGCAGCGGTGCAAACAGATTAGTGCATTGGGTTGATCTTCATAGGAGGTAGCGGCTACGAGTACGGAATGGCGATTGAAGGGATCGACAATGGGGGATTCGTAATTGACTGCTACTGGTTTTAAGGTGGCTAAAGTTTGAATCCACCCTGGCTGTTCGGCGGCGCGTAGTTCTAATCCCAGCATGGAAGAGTGAGGTTCTTGGCGGTATTCAGCTACTACTATAAAAGTTTTGGATTGGAGATTTTTAATTTTCTCTGATCCAAGCTGGGGTGAGGGATCGGCAATTGACTGTTGTAATTCGGCTGCTGAGACGCTGGAATTTGGCTGATTTTCTGAGGTAAGGAAGGGATAGGATTCGAGATTTTCTCGGTCTTTTTTGTGGGAACAGATGATGCAGCGGCTGGCGTTTAAGACTTGACCCAAACTGTTAGCTGTTTGTTGCCAAATTGTCTCTAGGTCGAGGGTTCTGTGCAGGTTCTGAGCGATTTGGGAGATGATTGTGCGATCGATCTTTGAGTGGGGAGGGAGCGATCGACTGAAGTTGCGGCTGGCGGGAAGTAGCATTTGTTGGCGGGTATCGGAGGATGATGCCAAAGCTGGATAGGGCATGAATTCTGGGGAATCTGGCGGCCTGTATGTGGGTTTGTCAGACAGCAGCCTTCCCATAACTAAGACTTTTGCAGCTTGGCCATTTGAGTCGATCGCGGGAGTGAGTGTCAAATCGAATAGAAAATATTGTCTGGCGTGGCAAAATGGATAGCTAAACCGTTGCGGTACGAGGGTTGCTATCGTCCGCCGCAGCCGATCGAGATAAGGCGCAGCGGGGATGGGTTGCAGGGTTTCGCTGAGGGGGCGATCGACAATTTGCTCTGCTGTGAGGTTGTACTGCTGGGATTTTTGCCAGTAGAAAGACAGATATCGACCCCTTGCGTCTTGGGTAAATACTAATTCTGCTCCTAACTCTTGAAAAAAGGCTGTAGAGGCGAGGCTCGATCGCCGGAAATCTGTGTTAGAGTCCATCAGAGTAGGGGATGAAAGTAGTGATAATTTTTGATTTTTGAGTTTTTTATAGTAGATGCAAGAAGGAAGTTCGACAACGGATTTCATTCAGTTGACAGTTGACAGTTGACAGTTGACTATTAACGCATGGGCTGGGGTTATTAAGAATTTCCTGAACGTTGAGCGCGGTTACTATATTAATCCACTAAAAAGTTCAGTCCTGGACGCAAAAAGGGGTTGAGTACATCTCTACTAGACATCGCAAGAATTGCCAGTTTTGAACAGGCTAGGAGGGCCGATTCCACAAGAAATATTGTCGATGTCTACTCTACAGGGGCTCTCGCATTGCGGCAGATAATTTATTCGCGATCGGCAGAGACTTATTGCCGGAATGCGAGAACCCCTACGAATATATTTACAAAAATTGGATGCACCGTAATGTCCTTACTGTACACCCAATATACATACGTTGTGTATAGCGGTTCTCAAAAAAGTGAGGATAGCCCTATGCCCTATGCCCTATGCCCTATGCCGGATAGTACCTCATCTTTCTGAGACTCGGCTATATCCAAGACTAAGAAAATATTAATTATCTTATTTAGAACTATATTAAAAACTCAAGACTATTTATGGTCAGCCGTTTTGGCTAATTAAAAAAATAAAAGTTAAGATTTAGGAATTAGTAGTCTGGATAGATTAGCGATCGAGCTTGAAAAAGACTCTCAAATTTGAGGCTGCGAACAACTCAAGTCGAGGACTGGCTGGCACATTTTTTCCGTCACCTTGAATAGTTCCGAGGTTGTGAGTTAGCGTAGTTCGCTACGAACAACCTGTAGCTTTCGGATGGAAATCTGCTGGATATCAAAGCCGGAGATCGATCGGGCGATCGACATTTTACAGCCATTTTACAGCCAGCAGATTTGTGTGCGCCTGCTCCGGCGATCTCGCCTCAGTCGTTCCACTCACCACGGGGCGGGACTGGGGGAGTGCGGCGCAAACTCATAGCCTGATCGTCTTCGCGACGTTCGCCTCTAAGCCACTGCTTGATTGCTGTTTCAATGACTTTGCTTGGGTCATTGGTCAAGTGCTTAATTTGGTCTAGCAGTTCAGAATCTATATGGATAGATAGTTCGACTTTTTCTGACGAACTGTGGGAGGATATACTTGAGTCACTCATAGTTGAAAAATCCTAGTTTTAATTCTTAAGCTTCAATTCCTTCTAGGAATTTAGGCTTTTTTGTCTTGAAGGAAGTGTTCTGAAGGAAGTTATGACTTACTCCTAGTATAGATTCACAAGAAAGCTCGGCAAGTGGGAAGCGAGCGAGACTTTAGTCCTGAGAGGAAAACGACCACGCGATTTCAATCGCCTTGAATCCCCTTGCGGGGTAGAGGGGTATGGTTGCCC
>JAJAYT010000523.1 GCA_026786085.1 Microcoleus sp. CAN_BIN18
AAATCCCCCTTAAGAAGGGGGACTTTGACAATACTCTTGTCCCCCCCCTTTTTTTAAGGGGTGTGCCAGGGATATCTATCTTAAGTGAACCGTATTGCATTGTAATCAAGCGATTTAGTCCCGGGCCCCAGATTCATTTCTTTGCAGACGAGCGGGCGCGAGTAATTCTCCAATCCCAAATCCACAATCCACAATCTAAAATCGGCTGACCATTTTTTGATGAATCATCTTTATCTGTGATAATTCTTCCAGCAGTCCCTGTGGTAGAGGAACTTTCACAGCTTCCAGCATACTTTGAATCCGATGTCTCCAATCGTGACGGGCTAAACTCTCAACATAGTTGCGTTTGTATATAGAATTAAGCCTCACCTCGTCCTGTAAAAGTTCATTAATGAATTCAACACTTTTTTGCGGGTCATCGGGCAACTCAATAGTAGCATCTTCCCAATTCATCAACTCATCCATTAAATGTGTCGTTGGACGCTTCCCAACTACCGCACCGCCAGTCGCAGTACCATAAAACCAACGCAGTGTAATAAACGAGTAAGGAAACCGACGCATACCAGGATAGAGCGTGTCAAATGCCAAGGTGAGTTTGCTATGTCTGAGGATGTGAAATAACAGCAGAGTATCTGACTCGTCTTTACGCATTTCGTAAGGCAATTTGGGAAATTCCTCTTTTGCTCTTGGCGTAAATTTATAATAAATTTGTTCGGAACCAGGTTGATTAAATTTATTGCTAAAAACAGTATCATACTGTGAGGGTATCCGCCCGAAGCTTGTTAAATCTATTGAACGCTTTAGTTGACACGAACCCTGAACCAGAACATCAGTAGCAAAAGGGATCAGCGATACTGGTATACCAAAACTTTGTTTCAGTTCATCTATAACTTCTGGAAGTGCAACGAATAAATGATCTAAATGATAGACATTTTTTGAATAAATTGTCGGTTCCCAAGAATCGAAAATATAAGCGATGACAACATCAAAATGCTCTCTCCATTTAGGTATACTTGAGAGTATTTCCAGATTGGGTCCTGATATCCCAATCATCAGTAAAACATTTGGTTTGTCCGACAATTGTGGTAAAAGTGGTAACTTATACAAACCTGTAGTAGATTTAACAGCTTTACGGACTATTCGATTGGGTAACGGATCGAGTGTGGAGGACCACTGGAATACATCGCGGCCAGATGGTATCAAAAGTTGTGCGTTGCAGGTTCGTACCACAATATTTTCTAATTCAAAAACTGGGTCCCAGGAAACGCCCGAACATAAAGCCCGTGAAGAGAGTACAAAAATATTCATACCTAGTTCATGATTTGAGTAGATGATCCGAACTATTGTAATCAAGAAAAGCGTACAGTAGATAGGTTCACGTTTGCACTGCAAAATCTCCTGGATCTATTCCCCAATTTACCAAAGCACAGGGGATTTAAGCCCCCACCTTTAGGTGGATTGTTTTTAGGCTGGGGCTTAAATCCCCAGCCTAAAAACTTCGCTGTCAACTGTTAACTGTCAACTGTCAACTGTTAAGATTGTTTGCAAAGCCCCTAAAAGCAGAGGAACATTATCCAGGCAATAAACATCAGCATCAATAATTAAATTATTTCCTTCTAATTTAAGAAACTGCCAGACAACGCCAGTAGTTACGCAGCCAAATACGACAGGTATTGAATTTTGGGCGTGTTCGTTAAATAGCTGGGCTGCAACCATTTGCGCAGCACACTGTGGCAGACAAGATTCTATGACTCCGCCCTTAGTTTCTCTTAATGTAAAAAATGGGACTTTTATTTCAAAATCAAACGGTGCACGAGACAGTAAAAAGTCACATTTTCCATTCAATCCCCGAGAAACATCTACATCAAATGACCAACCGGAAAAAATAGAAAATTTTCCTTTGTTCCTCTCTCTAAATTCTAACAAGATAGGAGAAATAATCCGTTCAGAACGTTCTTTAGCCGTTGTCACAGCAGCGTTAGAACTAATTTCTAGGCTTCTCCACAGCCATTCGGAGGGTTCTAAAGGAATAACCTTGGCACTCGATAAAAGAGGACTGAGTGATGGCTGCAATCCAAACTGATCTTTTAATAATTGGAAACTAAAGGATTCGTAGGACATATTTGTTAGATAAATCGGTGAAAATAAAGATTACATCAAATCCTTTGTTCATCGGAATAGTAAATTCGAGTTAACTGTTAACAGTTAACAGTTAACTGTTAACCGTCTAATACCATAGATGGGTGCATCCCAATTGTGCAGGATATATTTGCAAAAATGGGATGCTCCCCCAGGGATAATCTAGATGCACAAAAGCTTAACTCAATCCTGCTTTATTCTATCCGTTACATCGGTTGCCGAACTTCCTTCTAAACATTTAACCAGTCAACCAGTATCTTGGGCGCCGGCAATAAAATAATTAACAAAAGCCCGATCGCCAGCAACCCCAAAAAATCCCGGCGATTATCCAATTCACTAACATCATTCAACGCAGGTTCGTCGCTGAGTGGCGTCAGAAACAAAATAATTGCCCACAGCAGCAAACCCTGTTCCAAAAAAGACAGCAGCAGCATACAAACTCTAGCAACTTGCCCGATCGCCATACTTGCACGCTGGCCGAACATCGCGTGTACGATATGCCCACCGTCGAATTGTCCCACTGGCATCAAATTAAACGCCGTCACGATCAAACCCAAATAACCAGCCACCGCTACCGGATGCAAATTAATCGCAGTTTCCGCATTCAGAGCACCGCCCAAAGTTAACTTGCTCAGCAAAGTCATCAGCAGCGAAAATTTAGGACTAAAAGACTCAAAATTTAACATTCCCGACTTGTCAGACAGCGGTACAATTACCGAATTATTCAAACCCCAAATCAACAACGGTACTGTCGCAACCAAACCCGCCAACGGGCCGGCGATACTGATATCAAATAAAGCTCGGCGGTTGGGAATTGGACTCCGCATTTGAATAAAAGCACCAAAAGTTCCCAAGAAAAAAGGAATGGGAATAAAATAAGGCAAAGTCGTGCGAATTTTGTAGAATCGAGCAGCTAAATAGTGGCCGGATTCGTGAATTCCCAAAAATGTAATTAGAGAAAGCGAGTAAGGCAAACCCTGGAGCAAAATTGATGGGTTGGCCTGCAAAGCTTGTTCAGTAACTCCGGCCATCCGCGCCCCCACCAGCGTTGTGGTAAACACGGTAATCAACATCAAGGCTAAGGCAAAAAATGGCCTGGATAAAGATTCTGTTGTGACAGGGATTTCCCCTGATTCGCGGCTGGGATTGGGAACTATGGCAAAAAAAGGTTGATCGCTCAAGCTGGTTTGAAATATGACTAAAAAGCGATCGCCAAAATGCTTCTGGACATTTTCTCGAATCGCCAGATAAGCCGCTTCCGGGTTGGTGCGTAATTGTCCCCGGCAAATTACAGCCTGCGGCCGAAATTCCAAATCCCGCAAACAAAAAATTGACCAAGGAAAACAATCGCGCAAACTCGCTTCTTCTGCTGCATCGATCGGGCGCAAGGGCGGTTTTGGCTTTGCTGGTTCGATCGCAGCGCCTGCTACCGCATCATCGGTTTTGGTGGTATTTTCCTGTCGTCCCAACTGTACCAGGAACCAGTACAAAACAGGGCAAACCAAAAAAGGTACGATCAGCCAGTCTGGCGGTGCAATTTTGCTAGCCTGGTTAACCAAAATCCAACCAGTCCAAATCAGCGCTGGAGCCATAATGACCAACCACAGCAGCCACACCGGAGTTCGCGTGATGCGACTGATGCTAGTCTGCAACAAGTAGTACGAAATGATTCCCAATACAAACAACCATAAAAAGAACATAATATTTATTCGAGTCCTTCTCAATACTTCCTTGAAACAACAGAATTTAGCTTCAAAACAACCCAAGCCCGTGCTGGAGAATATTTTTGCTTTCCCACCTAACCGGGAAACCCTGGGTGCGACAGCCTATTTCATTGTAGAAAACCAAACTAACATTTTGGTGGATTGTCCCGCTTGGGATGAGATTAACCAAACCTTTTTGGGGGAGCATGGCGGTGTGCGTCTGCTGTTTCTGACGCATCGTGGCGCGATCGCCCGCGCGCGAGAGATTCAGGAAGCCACGGGGTGCGATATCTTGATTCAAGAGCAGGAAGCTTATTTGCTCCCGGGATTGAATCTGACGGTTTTTGAGCGAGAATTTGCTGTGAGCGATCGAACTTGCGTATTTTGGACTCCCGGCCACTCTCCGGGTTCCTCTTGCCTTTATGATACTGGTAACGGCGGAGTGCTGTTTTCTGGCAGACACTTGCTCCCCAACCGAACAGCAGCCCCTGAACCGCACAGAACGGCAAAAACTTTTCACTGGCCCAGGCAAATTAACAGCGTCAAATCTATTATCGATCGATTTTCGCCCTCTACTTTGCAATATATCTGCCCCGCTGCGAATACGGGTTTTCTGCGGGGAAGAGGATCGATCGATCGAGCTTTTGAGCAATTAACCAATCTAGATTTAGCCGTTTGTTTGCAGAATCAAGAAGACCGGGCGGTTGAAACCGCGTCTATACAAACAAAACCCGCCTCCGCGGGTTGAAGAATGCCGGGCGGTTGAAACCGTTGTATTCTCCCAAGGATATTGGGTGAAAATTATATTATGTTCTTGAGTCCGCGGAGGCGGACTTCGTTTGTGTAGGCGCGGTTTCAACCGTACGTCTTATCCGTGGAAAAAACTATGGAAAAAACCGAAAAACAAAAAATGCTCGCCGGCGAATTGTATTTAGCTGCGGATGAGCAATTAACTTCCGAGCGCCAGCGAGCCCGCCGCCTCGCCAGAATCTACAATTCTACTCACGAAGATGAACCAGACAAACGGTTAGAAATCCTTGCCGAATTGTTCGGCGCAGTCGGGCCAAAAGTTGAAATCGAGCCGCCTTTTTACTGCGACTACGGCAGCAATATTCATGCGGGAAACGGATTGTACATGAATTTTGGCTGCGTGATTCTCGACTGCCAGAGAGTTAACATCGGCGAGAATTTGCTGTGCGGGCCCAACGTGCAAATTTACACTGCTTTTCATCCCACCGATCCGAAAATTCGACTTTCTGGCCGAGAACTTGCTGCTGAGATTAATATTGGCAATAATGTTTGGATTGGTGGCGGCAGTATTATTTGTCCTGGAGTCACTATTGGCGACAATAGCACGATCGGCGCAGGCAGTGTTGTTGTCAAAGATATTCCCGCAAACGTCGTGGCGGCGGGGAATCCTTGCCGAATTATCCGGCAGTTACCGGAAATTTTGGGTTTAAAGCCCCGTCCTATTAAGACGGCTTTGTGCTAGAGTATTAATGGTCGTAAAAAGACCCGCCCGAATCAAAGATACTCCGAAATAAATAGCAAGGTTGAAAGTCCTGCGGGGTTGAGATTAGAAACTGGGGAAGCAGACGTAAGGCAATGGGAATCCAACCTTGAATGCAAATTAAAATGTAATAAAAGATTTTGTCTTTAGTCGCGGGAGGACATTCTGAGACTTTAAACGGACGTGGAGATTGTGTAAGACCTAAATACTTAGGCTTTAATCGGTGAAGCGTCAACCCCATTCAGCGACCTCCGAGAAGGGGCGTGGTGAGGAATCTACTCGCCTTTAGGCAGTGGAGGATGTCAACGTAGTGTGGTACGACCGACCAACTGGCGCGATCGGCTCTTTTGAGCCTAAACCCAAAATTTTAGATATTAAAACAACAGATTTGAGATTTTAAGGTACAATTCCCGAAAAAATTCGTCGAAAAAATCTCAAATCTGAAATCGCTTGATTTTTTGCTCCCAGTTTTCAACTCCAACTCACAACAATTTTATGACGACTGCAACAGTTTATCCCAACGCTCCCGAACTCTGCACCGACGACTACATAGCAGTGGGTATCGCCACCTGCTTCATCAAAGAAGAAGGCGAAGTTTTTGAAGTGCAAGTAATAGAGGCTATCCCCTCAGCAGCTTTGGAAGCAATTGTCAAGGGAATTCCCACATCCTATGCAATGGCTTGGGGAACAACTTTGGGAGCAGTGCTTGAGGGCGAATCACCCAAAAGGCTGCCAGAATTCCCCGCCGAAGCTCAGTTTAGCGAAGAATTCGGCTTTCGGGCGATCGCCGCAGCCCGCACTTACAAAATCCGCCCCGAAGCTCAAGTTCACATTCCACTAGGAACACTTCGCAACGATTTTACCTATTCCTTAGAGCGCAAAAGAGTCCTCAACTCTGAGCGCGTCATTCGCACTGAAGACAACGTGAAACAGCACGAGCATACTCACAAAGTTCTTTAAGTAAATCGCTCAAAGGTGGGAATTTAGCACCGAAAATAGTTTTAAGTTTTCACCTGTGAATTAAATTTAAAAAAAAAGCCAAACATCTGAACATAGGGTGCAACCTAAGCACCTTACATAATTGGCAGTTGCTATATTTAAAAAAAAACCAAACATCTGAACCTAGGGCGCTTAGGTTGCACCTTACATGATGCACATAAATTGTTAACGAATGTTGACAAAACTCTTAAATTTTTAATGAAATGTTGAAATTTATCAAAAACATGGTATGGTGTTATTCCAGTTTAATGAAGTGAGCCAACCAGCGGGAAAAAATCAAAAAATCCCCGCACTTATTGAATGCTAGTAGTTTCAGACTACTCGCAGGTGAGCTGAGGATTTCAATCTCAAAAATTGGTCAAACCATGCGAAGCTTTGCGAGAGTGAAGTGGTGGAAATTAAGTAGACTATTGCCAGCGAGATTTAAGGGCGAATACGATCTTCGCTACAAAATCGCGCTGCTAATTTTGGGCGTAACAATTCTGGCAACTAGCATCACTGGTTGTATCAGCTATCAAAGCCTTCGCCGCTTGATTATCAACAAAAGCGAGCGAAATGCTTTGTTAGAAGTTAGGGAGCGCAGTAATAAGATCGATCGCTGGCTCGCGACTAGAAAGACTGAAATCGAAATCCTCGCCAACACTCCTCCAGTTCGATCGATGAATTGGCTCGTAGCAAAGCCTTATTTAGTATCGGAAATAAATCGACTGCAAGAATTCCAACATTTCGCATTAATTGAACCTGACGGTTCTTATTTTACCACAAAAGTCGGCAGAGCTTTAATTAATGTCAGCGATCGCCAACACTTCAAAAAGGCAATGGCTGGGGAAGTCTATGTTTCAGATCCTACCATTTCTCGCACAATCAAAAAACAAAGTATAGTTCCAATTTCGGCTCCGGTATGGTCAAATTCGGCAAAGTCTATGGATAAAATAGTCGAAAAGCCGATCGGAGTAATGAATGGCGTCATTAGCATCGATCGAATTGCCGAAGTCGTACAAGAGCTAGAATATACAGCAGGAACTTATGCTTTTGTTCTCAATTCTCAAGGAGTGCCGATTGTCCATCCCGACGCGGGGTTAATTGGAAATATTGACAAGCCTGCTCCCAGTCTGCTAGAGTCCGCAGATCCTAATTTGGCGAATTTAGCACGGGAGATGGTTTATCAAAAAACGGGCATTTTGTTGACTCAAATCAACGACGCCAGAGTTTATGTTGCCTATCTTCCTTTAGAACAAGCCGAATGGTCGATCGCCCTGGTAATTCCCTGCGACAACCTCGAAAAAGAACTGCTCCCCTTAAATATACTAGCAGCCGTCGCCACCTTACTCTTAACAGCAGCTATTTTCGCAGCAATTGTGGCGCTGAAACTGTTTGCCCGTCATCATATCCGCACTCGCACAGAAGCCCTTCTTCACCGCTTGACCGGCCGCATTCGCGCTTGCTTGCACCCCGATCGCATCCTGCAAACTACAGTAGAAGAACTCGGTACTCTACTGAAGCTCGATCGAGTAATTTTCGGATGGTATGACTCCCGAAAAGATACTTTAGAATTTTGTTGGGAATATTGCCGGGAAGGTTTACCGGGGCGCTTGGGAATCTTTGGTGCTTCAGGAGGGCCGTCTGGAGATTTAGCTGCGCGGCTGCACCGCTGCGAAACGATAGTTTTAAAGAAAACCGTCGCCCCCGATGGCACAGCGTCTCAGGAACCCCCGCATCTCGAACTCATAAACAGTCGCTACGCAGCAGTACCCATACTGACTCAGACTAATCGGCTCGGATATCTATTGGCCTCTGCAAATCGGCGGTTTGCGACTCCCGACGAGGTGGAAGTTTTGGAAGCAATTGCCGACTCGCTGGCGATCGCAATTGCCCAATCCCAACTCAACGAGCAAATTCAAGAGGAGCTCAAACTTTTAGAAGAAGTATTAGCCAAACTCAGAAGAACCGAAGAGCATTTAATACAAAGCGAAAAAATGACAATTGTCGGTCAACTCGCCGCCGGAATTGCCCAGGAAATTAACAACCCGATTAACTTTATTTACGGCAGCCTAATTCACGTCAACGATTATCTCAAAGATTTGCTCAATATAATTCGATTTTATGGCGAACAATATCCCGAATCTGTGCCGGGAGTTGCCCAACAAATAGAGAACTTCGACCTAGATTTTATCAGCCAAGACTTGCCGCAAATTCTCAACTCTCTGAAAATAAGAACCGATCACATTCGCCAGATAGTTCTGGCTTTGCGGAATTTTTCACTTCCTGACGAAGCCACCAAAAAACGCGCCAACCTTAACGAAATCATCGACAATATTCTGCTATTGCTTGCTCATCGGCTGGAGCAAAAAATATTAGTAGTCAAGGAGTACAGCAATCTGCCGTCAATTATGTGTTATCCCGGTCAACTGAGCCAGGTATTTGTAAATATCCTCAGTAATGCTATTGATGCTGTTAACAGTATTGAAAAATCCCACCAAACTATTATAATTAAAACAAACATTGTGGAGAGTTCTACAGGCAGATTTATTGCAGTATCGATCGCCCACAACGGTGCCCAAATTCCTCCAGAAATTAAACAGAAAATATTTGACCCGTTTTGCTATACTAAATCCTCTAAAAATTTTACTGGATTAGGGCTATCGGTTTGCTATAAAATTATTGTAGAATCGCACGGCGGCCGCCTGAGTGTTCAATCTCCAGTGCAATCTCAAATTGAATCTCAAACTGGCGGCGGTGCTGAGTTTATGGTAAAATTGCCGATCGTTTGATACCATTATAACTTTTTCAGGACTGACGAAGAAACCCTATTTGTAGGGTACGCATTGCGCACCTTACTAATATGGATGTAAAAATTGAAAATTTGCGCTCAGGACTGTTTTTAACGGTTTGTAGTGAAAACTTTAATCGTGACAAAAAAAAGGACAGCCGCTCTAGCTCTAGCTCTGCTAGCTGTAGCGATTAATGCAATAATGAGAATGTCTGGAGGGCGATCGCTTGCTTTCTCTAATCAAATACAGTTACAATTTTAAATAACCTACAATCCTCAAACAGAGAAACTGATGCCTAAAGCAATTTGGAATGGTGCCGTCTTGGCCGAGAGCGACAAGTGCGAAGTTGTAGACAACAACTATTATTTCCCTGCGGATGCCGTCAAACGCGAGTATTTCAAGGACAGCAGCACTCACACTACTTGCGGTTGGAAAGGTGTTGCTAGTTACTACAGTGTCGAAGTCGGCGGACAAGTTAATAAAGATGCCGCTTGGTACTATCCTACTCCGAAAGATGCTGCTAAAAATATTGCAGGATATATTGCTTTTTGGAAAGGAGTTAAGGTAGAGGCTTAATTAAGTTTTGTCCGCAGGTTTGTTAGCCGCGATTTCGACAAAATAAGACGGCGGTTGAAACCGCGTCTACACAAACGAAGTCCGCCTCCGCGGACTGAAGATAATACCGTAATTTTAACAGGCAGTTCTTCAACCCGCTTGG
>JAJAYT010000524.1 GCA_026786085.1 Microcoleus sp. CAN_BIN18
GGAACAGCCGGATGCAGTGGCTAGTTACCTGGAAAATATTCTGAAAGAACACACTTAAAGGGAATTGGGCATTGGGAATTGGTCATTGGGAATTGGGCATTGGGAATTGGGAATTGGGCATTGGGCATTGGGCATTGGGCATTGGGCATTAGAACTTACAAATAACCAATCACCAATCACCAATAACCCTTCGACTCCGCTCAGGGCACCGCAAATAACCAATAACAAATAACCAATAACAAATAACCAATAACAAATAACCAATAACCAGTAACAACTGACTTCTTCCTTAACCTAAAATCTGTTATGTTTAAAGAAGTAAGTCTGCCCGATCGCCCTGTTGGGACAGACGTTTCGATTAAATAGTGGCTTTCAACTCTAAATTCTAATTCTACTTAAATATCTGTGCGCGTTAACCTCACCGATCGGCAACAACACATCCTTTGGGCAACGGTTCGCCACTACATAGCAACAGCGGAACCCGTTGGCTCAAAAGCTTTGGCTGACGAATTCAACCTCAGCGTCAGCCCAGCTACAATTCGCAATGCGATGGGGACTCTTGAAAAAGCGGGACTGCTCTATCAGCCCCACACTTCAGCCGGACGAGTCCCATCTGACTCCGGCTACCGAATTTATGTAGACCAGTTGATTCAGCCGTCTGATACCCTGGCTCGCAAGGTGGAACAGGTACTAGACCAGCTCAATTGGTCGGATGGTCGGATGGATGCGGCACTTCGCGGTGCTGCTCAAATCCTGGCAACTATCAGCGGTTACATTGCGATGATCACGATACCGCAGACCAATATGGCTTGCTTGCGCCACTTGCAACTGGTACAGCTAGAGCCGGGAAAAGTGATGCTGATCGTGGTGACGGATGCCTACGAAACTCAGTCGGTGTTGGTGCAGTTGCCGAAGGACGCAGATGGTAACTGGCCTGATGTCGAAATTGTCGATCGCGAATTGCAGATTTTGTCGAATTTTTTAAACACCAAATTACGCGGGCGATCGCTCTCGGAACTCTCGGCTGTAGACTGGAGCGAGTTAGACCAGGACTTTGAACTCTACGCTGAGTGGATGGAAACCATGCTGGCTGCTTTGAGTAGCCGCCAAAGCAATCCAACCTACACGCGGATTCTGATCGGCGGTTTGGCAGAAGCGCTGCGCTTGCCTGAGTTTTCGCAGTTGCAGCAAGTTCAAACCCTGGTGCAACTGCTGGAACAAGAGCAGGAACTACTTTGGCCTTTGATTTTTGAATCGCCTGAGTTGGACAGGCCAGGGAAGCGGGTAACGGTGCGTATTGGCTCGGAAAATTCCTTAGAACCAATTCGCGGTTGTACTCTGATTTCTTCGATTTACCGCCGGGGATCAGTGCCGGTGGGTAGTGTTGGGGTTTTGGGCCCGACGCGGATGGTTTACGAAAATGCGATCGCGGTGGTGGAAGCTGCGGCGGATTATTTGTCAGAAGCTATTGGCGGAAATCGAATTAATTTTCCTGATGGCGAGCGAGGGCGATCGCATAATCCCTTATTAGATGCACCCTAATTTGATAGCTCCAAGCCTTAACTGGCTTGGGGTTTTATTTTGTGTCCGGGATGCACTCGCAACATGAAGAAACCGGGGTTTATTGACAAAAAACCACGCTTTCAGGTTCTGGCTGGGCAATAAACTCAAGCGCGAGCACTTCACGAGAGATTTTTCTCAAAAACCCGGTTTCTGCCTCCATGAGCCGATCGGAAACTGGCAGGATTTTCGGGCGATCGACACGGGCGGCGATCGGGGCTTGAGATGGCGAGGGCGATCGATAAATTGAGGACGCGGGCGAGGGCGATTGTAGATCCCAAAGGCAGATGAATGTCCAAATATTAAGACATTTTTGAGAGTTCGTCAAAAATATCTAAAAAAGATTAGTCTTGATATGAAAGCTATATTTCTTTTGAAAATAGCCCGGCTTAGACAATTGCAAGTAACTTGCAGCACATTTGGCTTGATTGCAACTCCATAAAAGATGTAACCGCTGAGTTAAGATCCAAACAAAATTTAGGTAATTTTCTTTTAGCATTCAATGAAATCGACCGATCGAACTAAGAATACCTTTGCAATCACAACGCCTCTGTACTATGTAAACGATTTACCTCACGTTGGCAGCGCTTACACGACTATGGCAGCAGATGCCCTAGCCAGATTTGAAAGGCTGCGGGGCAAATCTGTCTTGATGATTACCGGGACTGACGAACACGGGCAGAAAATTCAGCGCACAGCCGAGAGTTTGGGGCGATCGCCCCAAGCTCACTGCGATTTAGTGGTTCCGGGGTTTGAGGCGCTGTGGAAGCAACTCGACATCCAGTACGATCGCTTCATCCGCACGACCTCGCGGCGCCACGAGTACATTGTCAAAGAATTTTTTCAGCGTGTCTGGAACTCCGGCGACATCTACTTGAACGAGCAAAAAGGCTGGTACTGCGTCTCCTGCGAAGAATTCAAAGATGAACGCGATTTATTGCCGGGAAATCGGTGCTCGATCCACCCCAGCAAGGAAGTTGAGTGGCGCGACGAAGAAAATTACTTTTTTCGCCTGTCGCGCTATCAAGACCAACTGCTGGCATTGTACGCAGAACGTCCCGACTTCATCGCGCCGGAAAGCCGGCGTAACGAAGTGCTCAGCTTCGTCAATTCTGGACTGCAAGATTTTTCGATTTCTCGGGTGAATCTGGAATGGGGCCTGCCAATACCGGTTGACTCCAGCCATACCATTTACGTCTGGTTTGACGCTTTGCTGGGATATGTGACGGCTCTGCTCGATCCGGACAGTGACCCCATGTTAGAGAATGCTTTATCTAAATGGTGGCCGATTGACCTGCACTTGATCGGCAAAGATATTCTCCGCTTCCACGCCGTTTATTGGCCAGCAATGCTGATGTCAGCCGGTCTACCGATGCCTGGGCGCGTCTTCGCTCACGGGTTTTTGACCAAAGACGGCAAAAAAATGGGCAAAACAGAGGGGAATACTTTAACCCAGTCGAATTGGTGAATAAATACGGCGCTGATGCAGTGCGCTACTATTTCCTCAAAGAAATTGAGTTCGGAGAGGACGGCGATTTTAACGAAACTCGGTTTATCAATACATTGAATGCTGAGCTAGCAAATGATTTGGGAAATTTGCTTAACCGCACGTTAAACATGGCTCGCAAATATTGTGACGGCTATGTGCCAAATGTGTCGGGGGAAAACATTTCCGGGGACAACCTTCTCAAGGGTTTGAGCTTGGATCTGGGCGATCGAGTAGCGGGTTTTTACGAAGAGTTGGCTTTTAGCAAGGCTTGCGAAGCCGTACTTGTATTAGTTCGAGCCGGCAACAAGTTTATTGACGTGCAAGCACCTTGGAGTTTGTATAAGCAAGGACATCTCGAAAGTGTCCAACAAGTGCTATATTCTGTTCTGGAATCTGTTAGACTAGCATCTTACCTTTTATCGCCGATTATTCCCAATATCAGCAACGCTATCTATCAGCAGCTAGGTTTTTCAATTGACTTTAACGATCGGGTTGCCGTTAACAGTTTAGCGACTTTTGCAGCTCATGCTGCCTGGGGCGCTTTGCCGGCTAACCAAACTCTGGGGGAACCACAACCTGTTTTTAAGCGGCTAGAACTGCTCGAAACATTACCTTCATAGTTGGCAGCCAGCGCTCGGGGTGCTATGACAGATTACGAATTAGCACTTATTTCCTTACCAATCTTTCATAAAAATTGAGGCATAACAATCATGTTGAATAGAATAGAAAGCAACGACCTTTTTACACCGGAACAGGTTCTGGAAAATCGGGGTCGAGTAGCAATTTTTATTGATGGGTCTAATCTTTTTTACGCGGCTTTACAGTTAGGAATTGAAATAGATTACACTAAACTGTTGTGCCGTTTAACTGCGGGTTCGCGGCTGTTACGCTCTTTTTTCTACACGGGGGTCGATCGCACTAACGAGAAACAGCAGGGGTTTTTGCTGTGGATGCGCCGCAACGGCTACCGAGTGATTTCTAAGGATTTGGTGCAGTTACCAGATGGTTCTAAAAAAGCCAATTTGGATGTAGAAATCGCTGTGGACATGATGGCGTTGGTGGGTTCCTACGACACCGCCGTTTTGGTCAGCGGTGACGGCGATTTGGCCTATGCTGTGGATGCTGTGAGCTATCGCGGTGTACGGGTTGAGGTGGTGAGTTTGCGATCGATGACAAGTGACAGTTTGATTAATGTAGCCGATCGCTACATCGATTTGGAAATGATTAAGGACGACATCCAAAAAACATCGCGCCCTAATTATGCTTACCGCCCGTTGTCGGGTTTGTGCTTGATGGACGAACACGACGACAGGTAGGGATTTGGTAATGGGTGATAGGTGATGGGTGATGGATTGAATCATTAAAAATTAGAAGTTAAAAATTTAGATAAAGGATGACACTTTTTTAATTTTTGATTAACTTTTTCAATACCAAATTATCAATTACGAATTACCCATTACCAATTACAAATGATTAATTTTAAATCCCAAATTGCCAATCTCAAATCCCCAAAATTAATGTTGCTATGTTTAGCAACACTGATTTTGGGGATTGGTGCTTGTGCGGCTCCAGAAGAGACTCAAAAGAGCAAATTAGCCGATGATATCAAAACTGCTCAGCAGTCAAACAGCACTTTAACTTTGAACAAAGTAACCCTAGAACAAGCAAACGAAAAGGGCGAAACGTTCTGGAAAGTAAACTCAAAAAATGCCGTTTACAGCAAAGACAACAAGATAGTTGACGTTCAGAAACCAGTGGGCAAATTGTTTCAGGACGGCAAAGAAATTTATGATATTCAGGGAGACACTGGGCAGGTATTTCAGGAAGGAAATCAGGTTTTCCTCAAAGGTAACATAGTAGCTACAGACCTAAAAAACGGAGTCGTATTGCGCGGAAATGAGTTGGAATGGCGGCCGAAAGAAGATGTTTTGGTGATCCGCAATAATTTGAGGGGAGACCACAAACAGGTGACTATTTCAGCGAAGGAAGCGCGGGTTTTCAGTAGGGCTAAGAGGATGGAGTTATTCGGATCTGTGGTGGCGAATGTTAAAGATCCGGTTCTGCAATTGCGAACAGAGCACTTAGTCTGGTTTGTGGAGCAACAAAAGGTAAACAGCGACAAACCGACTCAAATTGACAGATATAAAGATAAAACAGTAACAGACAGTGGTTTTGCCGATAAAGTAGATGTAGACTTAAAAACCAAGATTGCGACATTAACGAAAAACGCTCAATTAATGCCATCAGACCCGCCGCTACAAATAGAAAGCAGTTTGATGAGTTGGAATTTTCCGGCGCAAAATGTGGTTTCGCCCGGGCCTGTGAAAGTTTTTCACCGAGTGGAAAAGGTGACGATGACTGGCGATACGGGGCGGGGAGATTTGGATAAAAAAATCTTTTATTTGACGGGAAATGTGGTAGGAATTGGGGAAAAACGTCAATCTCAATTAAATACCGATCGCATAACGTGGTATTTAACTAACCAGACGTTTGATGCAGAAGGAAATGTAGTTTACAAGCAACTAAATCCGGTGTTTAATTTGACTGGGCCGAGGGCGACGGGAGAACTGAAAAATCAAACTGTGATTGTCAAAGGTGACGGTGGTGGTGGCCAAGTGGTGACGGAATTTGTACCGGATGAGAATAAGGGAACTTTTGGACAGCAATAATTGGTTCGTAGTCAGGACTTTAGTCCGCAGAAAGAAGGACTAAAGTCCTGACTACGAACCTTTACAGATTGCTGGTAATTGACCGGACATGGTATGACGAGTTTTGATACGGCTAAAGAAGTATGAAGTTTAAATGCAGTACAGCTTATAATTAAGATGGGATTGAGCAAGGAGGACTTGGGATGACGACAACTTTAGAAAAGTTAGAACGACTCGATGAACCTATCTTAATTGATGGACTGACCTGGAGAGAGTTTAAAGTTGTTGAACAGTTGCTCGATAGTCCGGGAATCAGACTGTCGTTTTTAGATGGGGTATTGGAGATTAGACGTATGCCTGGAGAAAAACATGAAACTATTAAAGAACGAATTGGTTCTCTACTCGATCTTTATCTACTCCAAGTTGGAATTGATTATCAGCCTACTGGATCGATGACGCTGGAAAGTCCATCAAGATTGGTGAAACGAGAACCTGATAAATCCTATAAATTGGGAGTTAACCGAGAACGTCCTGATTTAGTGGTGGAAGTGGTGGTGACTAGCGGTGGGATTAATAAGTTGGAGGCTTACAAACGCTTGCAAATTCCCGAAGTTTGGTTTTGGGAAAATGGTAGGCTACGTTTGTACGCGCTTTCGGAAGATGGATATGCAGAGGTCGATCGCTCTTGTGTTCTCCCAGACTTAGATATTGTACTATTGGTACGGTGTATCAATATGGAAAATCACCTTCAGGCAATGCGCGAATTTAGACAAGCAATTCAAAGTGCTTAGAGAGCCTGTTTTAGGAAAACTAAAAATTATAAAATCAATACGATCAGAAGACGAGGCGGTTGAAACCGCCGTTTTATATTCCTTCTTCTTTCCTTCTTCCTTCTTCCTTCGATTACAACTGACCAAAACCTTTTTTAGGCTTGTTTTTTTTCTTTTTCTTCTGGCCACCCATTCCCTGCATTCCCTGCATTCCTGGCATTCCCGGCATTCCGGGTAATCCTCCCATTCCGGTAAAGTTACCTTGACTCATTTGCTGCATCATGGTACGCATTTTCTGGAAATCACTTACCAGCTTAGTTACGTCGTTTTCAGCGTAGCCTGCGCCTTTGCCGATGCGACGGCGACGGGATGGAGAACTTGCTAAAAGTTCGGGATTGCGGCGTTCTTCAATTGTCATGGAATTAATCATGGCTTCGGTGCGTTTTAGTTGCACTTCTCCCTGCCGCATTTGCTCGTCTGAGAGTTTGTTCATCCCCGGAATCATTTTCATGATGCCACCGAGGGAACCCATATTTTTTAATAGCCTGGTTTGTTTGAGAAAGTCGGTAAAGTCAAACTTTGCCGTGAGCATTTTCTCTTGCATTTTTTCGGCATCGGCGATGTCGAATTCTTCTTGAGCTCTTTCTACTAGCGTCAAGACATCGCCCATGCCGAGTATTCTCGATGCCATGCGATCGGGATAAAATGGTTGCAATGCTTCCACTTTTTCGCCGACACCGACAAATTTAATCGGCGCGCCGGATATTTGCCGCACGGATAGGGCTGCACCACCGCGACTATCGCCGTCTAATTTGGTGAGGATTGCGCCGGTAATGCCGATTTGTTCGTGAAAGGTGCGGGTTAAATTTGCGGCTTCTTGGCCAGTCATGGCATCAACAACTAACAGCGTTTCGTGGGGTTGTACTGTTTGTTTGATGCGGGCCAATTCGGCCATCATTTCTTGATCGATTTGCAGGCGGCCTGCTGTATCGACGATGATGGTATCTACGCCTAGTTGTTTGCCGTGTTCGATGCCTTGGCGGGCGATTTCTACGGGGTCAGTATCAGTGCCTAATTCAAATACTGGTACGTCGATTTGTTTACCGAGAGTAAGCAATTGGTCGATCGCCGCGGGTCGATAAATGTCAGTCGCGACTAGCAGTGCGGTACGATTTTGCTTGCGGAGGTGCAGGGCTAGTTTGGCGGTAGCTGTGGTTTTCCCGGTTCCTTGCAAACCCGCCATCAGGATGACGGTGGGCCCGGATTCGGCGGTGGCGAGGGGTACGTTGGTTTCCCCCATGACGCGCACGAGTTCGTCGTGGACGATTTTGATGAATTGTTGGTCGGGACGAACGCCTGAAACGACTTCTGCCCCTTGTGCTTTGGCCGTTACTTCTCCGATGAAGTTTTTGACGACTTGGAGGTTGACATCGGCTTCCAGGAGGGCGCGGCGGACTTCTTTGATGGCGTCTTGGATGTTGGATTCGGAGATTTTATTCTGTCCGCGCAGTTTTTTCCAGGTGGATTCGAGTCGATCGGCAAGGGCTTCAAACATAGGGCTTTGTTGGCTAGTCAGTCTTTTTTATTTTAGGGCTAAATGGCGGTTTTTGGATTGATGTTTGCTGAAACAGTCCCAAACGCACGATCGACTCAAGAAACCGGGTTTTTTATGAAAATATTTCTTGTCACCGACAGATCATGTAAAAAACCCGGTTTCTGGCCTCATGCGTAGTTTGATGTTTGTATTTATTAACCGCTGGCGATTTTCCACTAATCCTTGTTTTATTCTGTTGGCGGGTGCCAGCCTGCACTAACCCACTGACGCCTAACGGTGACAGCAATATTATTGTTTAGTTGTAGTGCTGTGACTGTCGCGCGACCGCAGTCTGTAACTCCTCTAATTTCTGTACCTTCTTCACTCCAAGCAAAATGCTCCGACCATTGCTGAGTGCGCGGGTTAAACAACCTAACGCGCGTTTGCGTGACTGGATATAATGCGTCTGTTTGGGTTCCTTTGTAATTATTGCACAGACTACAGGCCAGCCAGAGGTTTTCTTCAGAGTCATTACCACCAAATGCTTTGGGAATAATATGGTCAATTTCTAATATTCCCAGAACATACATTTGTAAACTACGACAATAACCGCATCGGTTTTGAGCTTGCGCGCGAATTATGGCTTTAAGTTGTTCGGAAACAGCCATTCTACTTATCCTTGTAATGGTGCGAGTAAACCGCGTCGCACTGATTCATTTAAGGCTTGAGCTTGTAGCAGCAGTCGCTCTTCATAAATATGAATTAATGCTTGCAATTCTTCACTTTCAATTTGGGGAATAGTACCGCATTGTTGGCGCTCTAGCAATTCATTTAAGCGTTGTTCTTGGACTGGTTGCAGCCTCAGTTGAGTTAGGGCTATTACTTCCGAATCGGACAATTCTGATACTGGTTTAGCGGTTGGTAAAAGAAAATTTTCCAGAGTTTCTACTAAAATTTCACTGACGCTGCGGTGGCGTTGCTGCGCTAGCAATTCTGCTTGGCGATAGACTTCATCGGATAAATTTAGGGTGATTTGGGCAGTCATAGGTCGGATGCTATGAAAGGAATATCTCTACTATGCCATATTTTACTTGGTGGCAGCCTTTGTATCTGAGCTAGGTAATATTCCAGTTTATTTGATGTTGGTTTTTACATATTCTGCGATCGCCCGCTGCACACTAAACAACGTACACTCGCCCTCTTGCACTTTTTCTATCAACAACCTCCGTCTCAATGATTCCAAAGCTTTGAGGAATTCTGAAGGCGATAATTCGATCGCCCTTGGCTTGTTTGAGATTTCCACTGCTGCGGTTTGATGTGCTAACCAGGACATCACCTGTTTTTCTGGTTCCGACAATCGTTGAAAATGTTGATGCAATAAATATTCTAAATCTCCTAAAACCAGGCTATCATAGGATAAGAAAGCCGAAATTTTGCCATCAAATAAGTCTTGAATTATTGTCGATACTATATTTAACCACAATGGATTGCCTCGGTAAAGCTCAATCAATTCTGACCAGTGTTCTGATTCAAGTAAACCTTTTTCTCTAAATATTTCTCGCGCTGATTCGCCTAAACCGTTGAGTTGCAATGTTTGACAATTTTTATGATCGCCTTCTAATGCAGCAATTTCTCTTGGTTTTTCCCAACTGAGCAAAACTAAGCAACTTTTGTGAGATGATTCTGCTATTTGTTTGAAGAAAATACCATAATTTTCATAGCCTGGTTTGTAGTTTCCTGCGGGTTGTTGGCTGCTGAAGATTGTTTGGACATCATCGAGGATAATCAGACAGCGCTGCGATCGCAAATATTCGATAATTGATGGTAACTCGGTTTGTGGCCGATCGCCTAAAAATTTGATTAAGTCGGTTTGGAGTGCACCCAGCGGTGGAGAGTTGCGGAGACTTCGCCAAATGATGCAATCGAATTGGTGTTGAATTTGTGGGATTAGTTGGAGTGTCAGGGCGGTTTTGCCAATACCGGATAAGCCTAAAATGGTGATGAGACGGGTGCGACTTGCTAAAATCCAGTTTTCGAGGGTGGTGAGTTGCGAAGTGCGATCAAAAAATGTCGAGATTTCCGGTGCGTCGCCTAAGTCGATGCGAGGCTGTTTGGCTGTTGGTGGCGGGTTTTGGGAAGTTGCGGGCGATTCCCTAGATTCACGGGCTTTTTTAGAACAAATATTGACGTTTTTATTAACTGTTATATTCTCACCTGTTACATTTTCAACAATAGCTGATTGATAATTATAAAATTTTCCATTTTCTAATATTGTTTCAAACTAGCTTTAGTAATGTTTTCGCCCAATCCTTCAGAAAGTATTTTCCAGAGTTCCGAACCGACATTTCTCACATGACTTGAACTAGAGTAAACTTCCTTAGCAATTTGCGTGTAGGTGCGTTTTTTCAAAGTTCCCCGCAGGATAGCTTCTTGCACATAATCTAAGCGCTTTCCCGTTTGGACAAAAACTAGGTCATCTGCCAGTTTTAAAGCTGCGGCAATATCCATACATAAAGGAGACGCTGGAGTTTACATGATTTATTGTACCTGACATTTCGTACAAATGAGACAATTTAGATTTTGTCATCTGTCTAAAGTCAGGACTTTTCCTACACAGCTCATCCTTTATAGTAGTTTATTAAAGTTTTGGCAAGATATTTTATGAAGCGAGTTCGGTGGCTCAGTGGTTTGCTCTCGGCTGGGGTGTTGTCTTTTACTCTAGCGACAGTTGGCGCACAGGTGGCCCAGGCCCAGCGGCCTATTCCTTTGGTTGACCTGCAATGTGTTCAGCGATCGGGTAGGTGGCGTTCTGAGAAAAGAGATATTTCTGTCGGAAGACAAATTTACACCGCTGTTTTAAATATTGACCCTGATACCGCTATGACTTGTAGGCTTCCGGGCGGCCCCGCTTCTCTCCGATTGGAGTTTGCGATTCCTGACACCTCGCAAGCCCCACCAGCACGAATAGATGTTTATATTGACGGAAATCAAGTAGCTTCTCGCACTGGCGATCGAGGTCAAGTAAATACAATGGTAGTAGATATTAGCAATGGCAAAAGTCTAGCAGTAGAAGTATTTTGTGCTAGGGCCACAAGTTGCGGTAGTACATACTGGTTTATGAAAGCTCAAATTGAGCCTGGGGCACGATCTCCAGGGAGAAGATAAATCATGAGTATCAGCCGCCGTCAATTTAATCGTATCATCATCTGGGGTGGAGCTTCTTTTGCTGCTTCCGCAACATCGGGCATTTTCTTCCCCAAACCCGCCGAAGCTTATTCCCTAGAATTTCCGATTAGTGCCTTATCAGCCGATCGCGTTTTCAGCGGTATTCAAAAATATTGTGGAGCACAGGCTATCTCCGGTGTTCTCTCACCAATCTTACAAGGAAATAGTAATGTTAGCAATAAAATAGAATCAGCCGCCGCCAGCGCCATTCGCACAGCCGACAAAGAATTTGTCAATCGCAATTTTACCAGCAAAAGAACCGAATTAGCCGTAACTGGCAGCGGTTCTAAGAATGCGGCCGATACAAGTCGGCTGTGGGGGCGGCAAAGACAGGATAAAGTCGGCCCGAATGTCGGTTTTGGCTTCGTACAAAAGTGGGAAGATCAATATAGCGGCGCCAAAATTTCGGGGCCGACAATGTGCGCGATTGATAACGCCCAAAGAGTCTTAGCCGATCAAAGATTAACACCTCCAGAAATCGCGGCTTCCCTATTACCAACTCGCTCAACCTTGGATGATTTGAGTTCTTGGGGAGGTGATACCGATGCGTCTGCTGGGAGAAATCCTGGTGCTGTTTTTGCTCAATATCAAACAGCAGGGGGGACGGTGACTTCTCGCTACGATTTAGTTGAACCGGGGCCGAAAGGTTTTGGGCGTGTTGAGTTTACTATTGAAGCGGAAAATCAGCCTCGGCGGGTGATTTTGGTGACTGTGAGGTTTTAGGAGGAAATCCGGTTATTTCGCTGGTGGGGGCCCAGAAACCGGGTTTTTTCGCGTCTACTTCGTTGCAGTTCACAGATTCGGTAAAAACCCGGTTTCTCAGAGTCGGAGTGAATCCAGGCTGAGAGGAAAGAGGTAATATCAATTCTCGCGTTTGTTGTCCGGGCCGACGGGGGTTTAAACCCCCGTCTCATAGCGAAAGTCCTCTGAAGAGGACTGAAATGCCGAAGAATTTTTCAGTCAGTTTCAATTAACATCTTGCACTATTCTCAATAAACCTTTCAGTCCTCTTTAGAGGACTTCAGCTTTGAGGCAGGGGTTTAAACCCCTGCCGGATTATTGCGACAAATGCACAAGATCAAATCAATCCTATTTTTGCAATTGCCCAATCAAATCTAATGCTTTCTGAGCATCTGCCGCCATCCCTTGAGCCCGAAATAAACGGGCGGCTTGCTGCAAATCTGCGATCGCCCCTGGCCTATCTCCCATTCTCACCAAGGTAATCCCTCTATTAGCATAAGCCTTTGCATAACTGGGATTGAGTTGAATTGCTTGGGTGTAATCAGCTAAGGCAGAGCGATCGTTATTGATGCGAAATAGCGCTAATCCTCGGTTAAAATAAGTGTTAGCGCGACCGGGATTTATTTGCAGCGCTTGATTGAAATCGTCGATCGCCCCTTTTTGATCGCCCAAGTCCGAAAGCGCTACGCCTCGGTTGTTGTAAGCTGCTGCAAAGTTTCGATCCTGACGGATGACTTGAGTATAATCTGCGATCGCCCCCGGTTGATCGCCCATCGCCGACAAAACCAGCGCCCGATTGTAGTACGCATCGAGATAACTGCCATTTAGGGCGATCGCCTTGCTATAATCAGCGAGACTTTTGGGAATTTCTCTCAAATCAAAATAGGCAAGTCCGCGATAGAAATAAGCTTCTACATAATCTGATTGAGTTTGAATCGCTTTCGTAAAATCGGCCACAGCCCCTGGCGCATCTCCCCGATCGAACCGAGTTAAACCCCGAACATAATAAGTCTTAGCATCTTGGGGATTGTTGAGTTTCAGAGGTACATTAGCTGTGGGAGAGGTATTTATCAAAAGTGCCGATCGATTTAAGCCAGCTTCCGACAATTTAGCGATAAAAGTGTTAATAGGAATCGCTGAATTAAATCCTGTTTTAGTAAATGCTGAACCTGTGCGGACTTTTCCGTCTGTGACAGGATCGTAATCGCGATCGCCTTCTCCATGAACTCCAACTACGCGCCCTTCTCCATCAAAGACCGGCCCTCCACTCATTCCCCCTTTCGTGACAGCATTGTAGCGCAAAGTATAACCGTCTGCATGATTCGGGAGACGGCTGGTAACAAAGCCTGGTGAAAACTCAAAGTTGCGTTCACTTTGACCTTTTCTGCTAGCCGGAATACCTGGATAGCCAAACACAAAAATTGGTGTAGCGACTGCCGCTTGTTCGGAATCACCTAAAGTTACAACTGGATAAGATTCTGCACTGTTAAATGTTACGACTGCTATATCTGGAGCATTCTGGCCTTTCTGCAATAGTACACTTCTGGTTACTTGATAGTCTTTTCCTGTAGATGTGCGAATCTTATAGGTATCCTTAGTATTAGCAACAACATGGTTAGATGCAGAAGTGTTGAATGATAGAAAAAGATTGCCAGGATTGGCAAACAAATGTATAATGACAGAGCTATAAAATATTAAAAATCAACTAAAATGCTATTTTCTAACTTCCCCAAAATTGTGAAAAGGTATCTCGCCCATTTA
>JAJAYT010000525.1 GCA_026786085.1 Microcoleus sp. CAN_BIN18
AACAGCACTTGTCTCAACCTGCATATTGTCTCCGGCCCAATCATCAATGCTCGACTTTCCCATTTCCGACTCCCCCACTCCGACACTCTCCCGTCCCGCCACCAACCAGTCACACAAGCCGGCAATTTCCGCACAGCGGGGCCATTTGGGGAGAGTTTGGAGTGCGTCAGCACCGATAATCCAGTAACGCTGAGCCTCTGGATACAATTTTTGCAAATATAGCAAAGTGTCAATAGCAGAAGTTCCAGAGGCATTGGTATCCACTGGCAAAAGTCCAAAATCCGACCGCCCGGCCGTCGCCAGAGTCACCATTTCCCGCCGTTGGTCAAAACTTGCCAAAACACTGTGCGACTTGTGACGAGGGGTGCGATCGCACGCCCAAATGACTCGATCGATCCCAAATTGACTCACCGCCGTCTCGGCCATCAACAAATGCCCGCAGTGAACCGGATCGAAAGTCCCCCCCAAAATCGCTACTTTTTCCATATTTCCCCAAAATTAGGATTAATACAGACTTTACCGAAATTTTATGTTTGTAGGCTTTGACCAGTTCTATAGTCCGATCGCGGATTAGTTCGTAGTGCGGACTTAAGTCCGAGCCCAGACACCAGCAGCACTTTTGTATGTAAACAAAGTGAGAAATTTACTATAGCTCTGTCTGGGAAACATCGTGTCATACCATTTTTCTAAATATCTGCTGATGAAGTCTGAGCCCCCCCGAACTCGCGGGGGGGTTGGGGGGGTAATATCTAGCGCTACTTTATGACATTGGTATCAGGCTGAGTTTTGGGAAAAAGGTACTTAGTATACTTACCCCATTTTTCTCAAGATATGCTACAGATGAATTCTTAGCCCCCCCTTAGTAAGGGGGGGTTGGGGGGGTAAGCTCTAGCGCTACTTTATGAAATTGGTATTACCCCAAAAAATGGGTTTCAAGCCTCCCCCTTGTAGGGAGAGCGGAAAAATTAATTTCCCTCGCAGACAATCTCAAAAGCGCGATCGGTCAACTGTCAACTGTTGAACGTAGCAACAGATAAAAGACTAAAAAATGAGCGAAGTTGTGCCATACGTGGTAGTGTTTGTAAATCCTGATGGGTTTGACCCTCAATCTTCGTAAAAAGATTGTGGGGCTTTTGCTGTCGTATCCCAGCACAGCAGGCGGATAGAAATAGAAAGAATGCAGGACTGTGCAACCGCCCAAAATTAGTCAGCCGATCCTGGCCCCAAACCCCATTCTCTCTAACCTGCAATTTTATAGTTGTGACAGTTCCGGAAATCGACTCGGTACTAAGTCAAATAGGATACAAGACAAACCTCTCTACAAATCCCGAAATTTAGGGAAGCGCAGAGAATTGTGTACAAAAATCTACAGCGAACTGTATCCTGAAAAAATAATTCTTGATATGATATCGCGTGTTATTGGCGTGATGTGGTGTGTGAGGAGCGAAGATGCCGAGTTCTGTTGATTTCAGCGGTAGACCATTTCATTTTATCGGCATTGGCGGGATTGGGATGTCAGCCCTTGCCTACATTCTAGCGAAACGCAAGTTGCCTGTGTACGGCTCCGACATTAAATCGAGTCATATAACCCAGCGCTTGCAAGGAATGGGAGCTCACATTTTTTGGCGTCAAGACGCCAGCAATTTTGAAGTATTTCAAACGGCTCTCAACGGTAGCAGTCCCGATCGCACGCAGCAGGAAAGGGCTATATCCTCGGCAGTAGCTGGCACGGTATCGACTGCCGTCGCGACAGCCGAAGCTCTCAAATTGAACGGCAACGGGAAAACTGCCCAAGTGATTCCGGGATTGCCTCAAGTAGTATGTTCTACGGCAATTCACCCGGCAAATGCCGAATATCGAGCTGCTTTAGATTTGGGCTGTCCGATTTTTCATCGATCGGATGTGTTGGCAGCCTTAATTCAAGATTACCAAAGTATCGCCGTAGCCGGGACTCACGGCAAAACTACTACTAGCAGCTTAATCGGTTTCATGCTGATGGCTGCCGGTCTAGATCCGACGATTGTAGTCGGAGGCGAGGTAAATGCTTGGGAAGGCAATGCCCGTTTGGGGGAAGGCCCCTACTTAGTTGCCGAGGCTGATGAATCCGACGGTTCTCTCGTCAAATTCGCAGCCAAAATTGGCATAGTGACAAATGTGGAACTGGATCATCCAGACCATTACGATACCCTTGAGCAGGTAATAGACACATTTAAGGTGTTTGCCCAAAATTGTCAAACCTTGATAGGCTGCATTGACGATGAAATTGTCAAAGACTGCATTCAGCCTCATATCAGCTACAGTTTGAACCCGGACAATGGTGCTGACTACACAGCTTCTGACGTGGAGTACGGAGCCGAAAGCACCAAGGCTGGCATTTGGGAGCGAGGAGCTTTTTTGGGGGAAATGGAGTTGAAGTTGCTGGGGACACACAATCTCAGCAATGCACTAGCTGCGGTAGCGGTGGGTAGATTGTTGGGATTAGAGTTTTCGGCGATCGCGAAAGCGATTGTCGGCTTTGAAGGAGCTCGCCGCCGTTTTGAGGTGCGAGGTTTTCACAATGACATTCTGTTTGTGGACGACTACGCCCACCACCCTAGCGAAATTCTTGTTACTTTGGCCGCTGCTCGTTTGCGGATCGAAGGTAGCGAAAAGAATCCCAAATCCCGAAGAGTAGTTGCTATTTTTCAACCGCACCGTTACAGCCGGACTCTGACATTTTTGCCAGAATTTGCTCAATCTTTTGGTGATGCTGATTTGGTTGTGGCTTGCGATATTTATAGTGCTGGGGAACCGAATTTAGGACAGATTAGCGGGCAGCAGGTTGCTGATTTGATTGCTAAAGAAGGTGTAGAAGTTGAGTTTCAGCCTTCCCTGGAGTCGGTAAGTAAGTTTTTAACCGAAAATCTGCAACCGGGGGATTTGGCTCTGTTTTTGGGTGCTGGGAATCTGAATCAGATTATTCCAGAGGTGATGGCTTTTTATCAAGAAGCCGATCGCCCGGATTAGCTCTCAGAAACCATTCGAGTCGATTTACAGCCCCGGCGGTGCAAATTGCACTGATACTGCTGACTCGATCGGCTCGCTCAAACATGGCTGTATAGGCTAGCTAGATAGAAATTTCAACCACGTCTTCTCTGCGAAGGTATTTTTAAGGATTTTCAAGATGGTGACAATCTCGAATGACTCCTCTGTTAAGGAAAATCGGCGAGTGTATTCTCCTATTTCTTTGCGGGGAACTGACTGTCAGATTAACTCCCAAGTTTCGCTGGCTGGCCAGACTTCTTTCCGAGTCGGCGGCCCAGCCCAGTGGTATGTTGCTCCCCGTAGTATGGAGGCTTTGCAAGCGAGTTTTGCCTGGGCACACGATGAAGGAGTACCAGTGACTCTGTTGGGTGCGGGCTCTAATTTGTTGGTGAGCGATCGGGGTTTATCCGGTTTGGTCGTCGCCACTCGCTACCTGAAACAGGTAAATTTTCATCCAGAAACAGGTCAAGTTACAGCCGGGGCGGGGGAGTCAATTCCCCGCCTCGCTTGGTTGGCGGCTAAACGCGGCTGGAAAGGTCTCGAATGGGCAGTTGGTATACCGGGCACTGTGGGAGGGGCTGTGGTGATGAATGCAGGCGCTCACAAGGCCTGTACTGCTGATATTCTGGTAAATGCTCGCGTGCTATCCCCAGGCGGTAAGGTGGAAATTCTGACTCCCCAAGAGTTGGAGTACCGCTACCGGACTTCGGTTTTGCAAGGGGGCGAAAAGCTGGTAACAGAAGCGACTTTCCAGTTGCAGCCGGGATTCGATCGATCGCAAGTCATGGCAGAAACTAATCACAATTTCAGCCAGCGGCGGACGAGTCAACCCTACCATCTGCCTAGCTGCGGCTCAGTCTTCCGTAACCCCAGCCCGAAGGCGGCAGGTTGGTTAATCGAACAAGCGGGACTCAAGGGATATCAGATCGGCGGCGCTCAAGTAGCTCAGCGCCATGCTAATTTTATTCTTAACTGCGGGTCGGCAACGGCCAATGATATTTTTCAAGTGATCCGCCACGTTCAACAGCAAGTCGAGCAGCGGTGGTCGCTGTTGTTGGAGCCAGAAGTTAGAATACTGGGAGAGTTCCCTTTCTAAGGCATTATTGAAGTAATACGGAAACGGCAAACTGCTAGCCTACACACAATCTCAAATTAGTTATGACAAAATCAGGACAAGGATTTGGCTTCGGCCTGGGCAAAATGAAAGAACTGACTGAAGCTTTCAAAAAAGCTCAGCAGGTTCAAGAAGGAGCTAAAAAGCTCCAAGAAGACTTGGATGTAATGGAAATTGAGGGAACTGCCGGCGGCGGCTTGGTTAAGGTTTTTCTCAGCGGCAACCAAGAACCTCGCCGGGTGGAAATTTCGCCGGATGCGATCGGTGAAGGTGCTGATGTGGTTTCTGAACTCGTCACTGTGGCGATGCTGGATGCTTACACTAAGTCTACGGCTACGATGCGGGAGAAAATGGAAGAACTCACCGGCGGACTCAATCTCCCCGGTTTCGGTTAGTCATTAGCGATCGGTCATTAGTCATCAGTCATTAGTTGACTGTTGACTGTTGACTGTTGACTGATTAAACTTTCTGGAAAACCCCTATAGTAATGTGCGTCGCTGCTCCATGTTCGATGGAAATTGCAGATTGACTCTGAAAGCGACGCACCCTACAAATTAGCACTGGTGACTGTTGACTGACTAATAACTAATAACTAATAACTAATAACTAATAACTAATAACTAATAACTAATAACTAATAACTAATAACTAATGACTAAATTATTGTTTGTCTGCCTTGGTAACATCTGCCGATCGCCCTCAGCAGAAAATATAATGAATCACTTGATAAAAAAAGCTGGTTTGGGCGATCGCATCACCTGCGATTCTGCGGGAACTGGTGGCTATCACATTGGTAGTCCTCCTGACAGTCGGATGGCAATGGCGGCGAGGAAGCGGGATATTGAATTGTTAGGCGCAGCCCGCCAATTTCAAAGGAAAGATTTTGAGAATTTTGATTTGATTCTAGCGATGGATCGGGATAATTATCGCAATATTCTGGCTCTTGATACTGCGGGAAAATATAAAGATAAAGTGCGCTTGATGTGCGATTTTTGTCAGAAATACGACCTGAAAGAAGTGCCAGATCCTTACTACGGCGGCCCGGAGGGATTCGATCGGGTAATTGATTTATTGCTGGATGCTTGCGAGGGTTTGTTGGAGTATGTGAAGTAGTCAGTTGTTATTGGTTATTGGTTATTGGTTATTGGTTGATAAAAATAACAAATGCCCCATGCCCGATGCCTCATGCCCAATGCCCAATGCCCCATGCCCAATTCCCAATTCCCAATTCCCAATTACCAATTCCCAACTAAATGGTGTTCCATCGCAAAGCGAACGAGTTCTGCACGGTTGTTACTTTCAGTTTTTCTGAATAAGCTGCTGACGTGCTTTTCGACGGTTCGAGGACTGAGGTGGAGCCGATCGCCTATGAGAATATTAGAAAGACCTTCTGTCAACAAATTTAGCACTTCTTGCTCTCGCTGCGTCAAAGTCAGAGCATTTTGGCGGAGAGATGCACGCGCGGCGGAGCTATCCCGTAGGGAATCGCCAGTTTTTGACTTTTGAGTTAAAAAATCCGCTTCATACTTGCCATTGGCTCTGCTGCGTGCCTCTGTTAGCGTCGGTTCTGGTTCCGGGGAACGAGACGGTGCCTGAGCAATTAGAGCGTAGCGATCGAGTAAAGAACGAATTACCGCCCCTAATTCACTGAGTTCAAAAGGCTTAGCCAGATAATTGTCGCACCCCATCTGATAGCCGCGAATCCGTTCCTGGGTGCTCGTGCGTTCCGTCAGAAAAATCACCGGTAGCAAGCGGAAAGCCGGACGAGTCCGAACTCGCCGCACGAATTCGTAACCATCCATTTCGGGCATTGTAATGTCGGTGACAATCAAGTGAGGCTGAAATTCCTCTACCAAGCCGAGAGCTTCTTTGCCGTTCTCAGCAGCAATTACAGAGTATCCGATAATTTCCAAATAATCGGTAATCGACAGGCGAGTCGCGAAATCGTCGTCAGCAACCAGAATCGTCAGGGGCATGGGGAGACATTAAAAATTAAACAGTGAACATTAAAAATGAGTAATTTCACTTTTAATTCTTAATTCTACTGTTTAATTCTCTTGATAACTTGCGGTTAAAGTAGCAGGCTGCGCTAATTTCCCCTCCAAAGCTACGCCGCGCCCGTTGGCTGCCAAATGTCGCAGAGTTTTGTAAATTGTCTCAACTTGCTCTGGGCTGCCGGCTTTTTTGGCGATTTCTGCTACAGACAGAGGTGTGTCAGCGTCTTTGAGCACTTGCAGTACCCGTTGCTGCAAGTCCAACACAGCAGCAGCGGCTTTTTTGCCTGCTTCCACCCCTGGCTGGTGATAGGCATTGACATTCACCAAGGAACCGTAAAAACCTACGGCTCTTTCGTAGAGGGCAATTAACGCTCCGACAGTGCGAGGATTGACTTGAGGAATTGTGACAACGATCGAATCTCGGTGATTTTCGTACAAGGCTTGTCGAGTTCCCTGTAACAAGCCAGACAAATAATCTCCCGAAGTAACGCCCGGTTCTACTTCTGGGGAAATGCCTTGTCTGTCTTCCAAAACTTCGATAAATGTGAGGAAGAAATTCGCCACGCCGTCTCGGAGTTGCTGGACGTAGGCGTGTTGATCGGTGCTGCCTTTATTGCCGTAAACTGATATTCCTTGATGAACTGTGTTGCCGTCTAAGTCTTTTTCTTTGCCGATCGACTCCATGACTAATTGTTGCAAATAGCGGCTGAACAATAGCAGTGAATCTTTATACGGCAAAACTACCATATCTTTTTCACCGCGTCCGTTGCAGGCAAAATACCAACACATTGCTAACAACGCGGCAGGATTGTGTTTGACTTCAGTAGTTCTGGTAGCTTCGTCCATGACTTTAGCACCGTCGAGCATTGCCCGAATGTCGATGCCTTGCAAAGCTGCTGGCAAAAGTCCCACTGCTGAGAGTTCCGAAGTGCGTCCTCCCACCCAGTCTGACATCGGGAATGTGGTAATCCAGCCTTCACCTACGGCTAATTTGTCTAGTTGGCCGTCAACTCCGGTGATGGCAATTGCTTGTTTGGCGAAGTCGAGTTTTTGGGCTGCGAAGGCTTTTTGAACTTCGATCATGCCGTTGCGGGGTTCGGGAGTGCCGCCGGATTTGGAAATAGTAATTACTAGGGTGCTGACGAGTTTATCCTTGATTTTGTTCAGGATGCGATCGATCCCCGCCGGATCTGTGTTGTCAATGAAATGTATTGCTAGGGGTGGAATGTCTGGGGATAAAGCTTCGGAGACAAATTGGGGGCCGAGGGCAGAACCACCAATCCCGATCGAGATAATATCGGTAAATTGGGGAGCGAATGGTGGCTTGATCTCGCGGCTTTGAACTTTTTTGACAAAATCTTCGACTTGTGCTATGCCTTCGACTATTTCTTGTTTTAATTCTGGAGTGGGAGCTAAATCGGGGTTTCGCAGCCAGTAGTGGCCCACCATACGGTTTTCGTCGGGATTGGCGATCGCACCTGCTTCTAAAGCTGCCATGTCTTTGAAAGCTTTGTCAAATTTGGGTTTCATTGCTGCTGCGAAAGCGTCGTCGAATCCCATCAGGCTGATATCGAGGTAAAGTCCCAATCCCTCGTGATAGTAAAGCCAGTCTTGATAGCGTTGCCAGAGTGCTGTGGCGTCCATAGGAATTCTCTACAATTTTTATAATGTGCGATCGGCGTCATCGGGAATCCAACAATTGTAGTTTAAAACGATCTGATGTCATGATTTAGCAGCATCCCAATAAATTTAAGCATTTGTCCTAGAAAGGCAAAAGGCTGGGTTCGGCAGAATTCAACAATAAAAATATGACTTGGGCGGCATTTTTGGTAGGTCGATCGCCCATTGGTGGCTAAGCCCCATAGATAGATATAAAATCAAGCGATAGCCGCAAATAGATTTAAGTGTTGTCAGGGTTCGGCTTTGGCTTCTGGTTTGACAATATTCCAATTCGGGCGATCGCCCGCTGTAAAATAGACATTGCAGTCTTGTTAAGTATACTTTTCGCTGTCCTGTGTCCGCCTCCATACCCGCGATTGCAAAGCGGTGCGGCCGCAGAGGGAACTAATCTCAAGCCCCTGCGATTGCTTCACTTCGTTTCGCAATGACAATAATGCGATATCACTCAATCGTTGGCTCAAAATCTGGCTAATAACTGAAAAAATATCTCAGTTGTAGTAGAATATACAGATTATTATAATTAAAGTGCGATCGACTATGCTTACTTTATCTCCATAATTAAAAGAAAGATTAGCAACTCCGCTCAAAATAGGCGACTTGGAAGTAAAAAGCCGCGTGTTGCAATCGCCCTTATCCGGTGTTACAGATTTGGTATTTCGCCGCCTGGTACGTCGCTACGCACCAGATTCAATGATGTATACCGAAATGGTGAATGCTACGGGTTTACACTACGTGAAGCAATTGCCGAGAATTATGGAAATTGACCCAAACGAGCGCCCAATTAGCATTCAATTGTTTGTCTGTCGCCCGAATTTCTTGGCAGAAGCGGCGCAAAAGGCAGTGGCAGAAGGAGCGGATACCGTTGATATTAATATGGGCTGTCCCGTTAACAAAATTACTAAAAACGGTGGCGGTTCTTCGCTGCTGCGAGATCCCGAAAATGCCGAGGCAATTGTGCGGGCGGTTGTGGAAGCGGTAGATGTTCCTGTGACTGTGAAAACTCGCATCGGTTGGACGGACAAAGAAATTAATATTTTGGAATTTGCCAAACGGATGGAAGATGCGGGAGCAAAAATGATTACTGTCCACGGTCGCACTCGATCGCAAGGTTACAATGGCCAGGCAAAATGGGAGTGGATTCGCCGTGTTAAGGAAGTTTTGTCGATTCCTGTGATCGCCAACGGAGACATTTTTTCTGTTGAGGCGGCCATGCGTTGTCTCGAAGAAACAGGCGCGGATGGAGTGATGTGTTCGCGGGGAACTTTGGGTTATCCCTTCTTGGTGGGAGAGGTCGATCATTTCATCAAAACAGGCATAGAAAAGATAATTCCGACACCAATTGAAAAACTCGAATGTGCTAAAGAGCATCTACGGGCTTTGTGGGAATACAAGGGTGAGAGCGGTGTCACTCAAGCGCGCAAGCACTTAACATGGTATGCTAAGGGCTTCCCCGGTGCTGCGGAATTGCGGGGGTTGTTGGCGGTGGTAGAAACCGTTGAACAAGGTTGCGATTCGATCGATCGCGCGATCGAGCAATTACCCGCAAATTGAAATAAACTTAGATATTGCATCATTGTTAATCAGCCTTTTACGGGCGGGCAGGATGCCCACCCACAAGAAAACCAAGTCTTTGTGGAACAGGGATCTTCCCTGTTAAGAGAGAGATGCCCACTCCACAATAAAATCTACTCTTTGTGGAACAGGCATCTTACCTGTTAAGAGAGAATGGTACAAATTGAAATAAACAAAGCCCGCCGCTTCGGGCTAAAATTCAATACACAGTTAAAAATTTGTGTGGGGTAAATATGGATTCATTAAAAGGGCGAGATTTATTAAGTCTGGCAGATTTAAGTATTGACGAATTAAATTATTTACTGGATCTAGCGGCCAGTTTAAAATCGGGAATGGTCAAGTTGAAACGTCCTAAAGTTCTCGGCTTGTTATTTTCCAAAGCTTCAACGCGAACACGGGTAAGTTTTACAGTGGCCATGTATAAATTGGGAGGGCAAGTTGTTGACCTCAATCCTAATGTTACGCAAGTCAGCCGCGGTGAACCTTTAGTTGATACAGCCAGGGTTTTAGATCGATATTTGGACATTTTGGCGATTCGGACTTTCGACCAAAAGGACTTAGTAACTTTTGCCAATTATGCAAAAATTCCTGTGATTAATGCCCTGACTGATGAGGAACATCCCTGTCAAGTGCTGGCGGATTTAATGACAGTCAAAGAATGTTTTGGCAAGCTGGAAGGAGTTACTTTAACTTATTTGGGCGACGGCAATAACATGGCTAATTCACTGATGTTAGGCTGTGCAATGATGGGGATGAATGTGAGAATTGCTTGTCCTCAAGATTTCCTACCAAATCCTGAGATTGTGGAAAAAGCCAAGACAATTGCTAACGGAAAAACAGAAGTTACAGTAACTGTTGATGCCAAAGCTGCCGTCAAAAATGCTCAAGTAATTTATACCGATGTTTGGGCGAGTATGGGACAGGAAGAGGAAGCGAAAACCAGGATTCCTTTGTTTGAGCCTTATCAGGTAAATCAAGAATTAGTGGACTTAGCAGATAAGAATGTAATTGTATTACACTGTTTGCCAGCGCACCGGGATGAAGAGATTACAGATGCAGTAATTGAAGGAAGTCGATCGCGCGTTTGGGATCAAGCCGAAAATCGGATGCACATTCAGCAAGCTTTGTTAGCTGGTATTCTCGAAAGCGATTAGGAATAGAGAAGAGAAGAGAAGAGAAGAATCAGAGAAGAATCGGCGGTTGAAACCGCGTCTACACAAACGAAAAATCGGCGGTTGAAACCGCGTCTACACAAACAAAGTCCGCCTGCGCGGACTGAAGAATAAGAGAAAAGCCAATTATCTCTATCTTTCTCTCTTCTCTTTCTCTGCGCCCTCTGCGCCCTCTGCGGTTAAAAAAATCTAATTCACAAATAAATGAAGAGAGAAGAGTCAAAAAAAAAGCCAATTATCTCTATCTTTCTCTCTTCTCTTCCTCCGCGCCCTCTGCGCCCTCTGCGGTTAAAAAAATCTAATTCACAAATATAATGAAGAGAATTGATACAGCCCTTTTCAACTTGATATAATTGGTGGCAACATTGCCTGAATTGCGATATTGACAGTGGGAAATTGTAGCGGTGAAATGCTGGCAGTTTCCCCAAGAATTACTTCGCTTTGATACCCATCATCAGCGGGTTCTCGAAAAACGTGGAGTTGTCTCTCATTCACATTTAGCACCCAATAATCGGTAATTCCCGATCGCGCATAAGCCTTGGCTTTAATTTCGCGATCGAAAGTTAAGCTAGTATCTGCCACTTCGATAATCAGATATACCTCTGAAGGAGTTGGATGGTGAGTCGCGTAATCCAAGGGATCGATTCTAACTAGGGCGATATCCGGTTCTGGTTCAGAATTGTCATCGAGGGCGATCGGATCTTGCATTCGTACCCAAGCCAGATTTCCGAAAAGGTTTTGCAGCAATCTATCTGTACGCCCCAAAGCTGAAGTGTGAGCAGTTCCTTTTGCACTCATTTTGATGATATTTCCTGAAAGTAATTCGACTCGTTCTTCTGGGTGAAAAAATCCCATCTGTCCCAGTTTATGATACTCTTTGAGTGTCCATTTACGGATCGTGAAAGGAGCTTCTGTACTCAGCATAGTTCCCTCGCTAAATTGATAATTTTATTGTAACTCATATCTTACATCAAATCCAGTAACATCGGAATTATGATTAGCAGAAATGAGGAGACGGCATTGCCGTGTCCCTATAATATTATTTTGGGTAGAAATGAGGAGACTGCCCCGGGCCGGGTGCCAAAAAAATTTTTTTTTTTTGGGGCCCCGCCCGGGGGGGGGCGCGATTTTTTTTTTGGAACCGGAATTTTATTTTTAAATTTTA
>JAJAYT010000526.1 GCA_026786085.1 Microcoleus sp. CAN_BIN18
CGAGCGCGACATCGTACAGTTTCACGCCCTCGAATTAAACCTCTCCCAAATATCGGCGGCTGAGGCGATGAGTGCGCCTTTATTTTGCATATCTCCCACAGATTCCCTGTTCCGATCCCACCAGGAAATGCAGCGACACGGAGTCCGCCGTTTGGTAGTAGTTGGCCCGGGAGGAGAACTTTTGGGCGTTGTTTCTGAGACAAGTTTGCCGCAAGTTTTCAACCAATCTGAAATGTACGGGACGATCGAGCTTTTGCAGCAAGCAGTAGACGACAGAGCCGCCCAATTGCAGCAAACCAACCAACTTTTACAACAAGAAATTTTCGAGCGGCAGCGAGCCCAAGAAGCCCTGCGCCAAGCTCACGACGACTTAAAAAAACAAGTAGAAGAACGCACCGCTCAACTTTTAGCATCAAATGAATTGTTGAGACGCGATATTCTCAAGCGTCAGCGAGTCGAAGAAGTGTTGCGGCTAAAGCAAACTTGCTTGAGAAATCAAGCACAAAAATTAGAAGAAACTGTGCGGAAGTTGCAGCAAACTCAAACTCAACTTGTGCTAACCGAAAAAATGTCTTCTTTAGGACAAATGATTGCCGGCATCGCCCACGAAATTAACAATCCGGTTAATTTTATCTACGGCAATCTGTCCCACACCAGCCACTACGTCACAGAATTAATCCGACTCTTGGATCTTTACCAGAAACACTATCCCGAACCAGTCTCGGAAATTCGAGAAGCAGCAGCAGAGATGGAAATCGATTTTTTGGTGGAAGACTTATCTAAGATGCTGTCTTCCATGCAAGTAGGAACCGATCGCATCCGCCAAATAGTTTTGTCGATGCGCAATTTTTCGCGATCGGATCAATCGAACATCAAGCTCGTTGACATTCACGAAGGACTCGACAGCACTTTGTTGATTTTGCAGCATCGGCTCAAAGCCTACGGTGGACATCCAGCTATTCAGATTATTAAAGAATACGGCAATTTGCCCTCCATCGAGTGCTGTGCCGGTCAGCTCAATCAGGTGTTTATGAATATTCTCGGCAATGCAATTGATGCGCTTGATGAAGAAATCCAAAACAGGGAATTGGCAAAGAAAAATAGCAAAAATTCACCGCCGTCAATTGCGACTTCTCCCTTGACTCTTCCGGCTATTACAATTCGTACTGAAGTTGTTGGCGATTTTGTGGCGATCCGCATTTCCGACAACGGACAAGGTATACCGGATGAGATTCGCCGCCAATTATTTGACCCATTTTTTACTACCAAACCTGTCGGTAAGGGAACTGGGCTGGGGCTGTCTATTTCTTACCACTTAGTTGTCGAAAAGCACGGGGGACGGATCGAGTGCATTTCCGAAGTTGGACTGGGGACTGAATTTGCGATCGAGATTCCGATTATCGGCAGTCATTAGTCATTAGTCATTAGTCATTAGTCATTAGTCATTAGTCATTAGTCATTAGTCATTAGTCATTAGTCATTAGTCATCAGTCATTAGCATTTTGTAGGGGCGGGTTTAGCTAAGGATATATGATACAAATGACTAAAAAAATAGCAAAACCCGCCCTCTCAGTCATCAGTCATTAGTCATTAGTCATTTGTCTGATGTTGAAGGAAGAAGGAAGATTTTCCAAATCTCCCACTCTCCCCAAATCTCCCACTCTTCCCCAAATCTCCCACTCCCCCACTCTCCCACTCCCGGCAAATCCTAAAAATTCACAATTTTTTACATAACACCAGAAACTCCAGCAAAATCAATCTTTCCCAATCTCAAATCTCAAATCTACAATCTCAAATCATCTAACTTTGGCATCCCCAGACCCAATTAATCGAACTCATTCTCCCGTTTGCCTCATCCACCAGCGCCTGTGTGCTTGTTCAATGCCAGTTGCACAAGTCATCAACTGCCTGCATCCAAAGCCCCAAAGCCTAAAGCCGAGATTGTTTGAGAAATTAATTTTTGTTTTATTTTTGTCCCTCTTTATATTAAGAAAGTATTCTAAAATCAATTTAAAATATAAAAAAAGTCTGAAAATAGATTGGTAAATCCCAAAAACCGCTAAGATGCCCAAAGGTGCAAAATAAACAAATTTACTAGCATTTTCATTTGTAAGCCCTCTTTCTTTTCCTCGCAAGTTAGCTAATAATGCTGTTAACGAGCTAACGCACGTTAACAGTTGACAGTTGACAGTTGACAGTTGACAGTGAAGTTTTTAGGCAGGGGCTTAAATCCCCTGCCTAAAAACAATCCACCTAAAGGTGGGGGCTTAAATCCCCTCCCTGTGCTTTGGTCAACTCCCAAATTGAAAAGAAAGGCTATTGCAGTTGGGCTATTGCAGTAAAAGCATTTTCATTCGAGGTCGATCGCAACATCAAAGCGTGAAACCCCAGCCCCGAGAGTTTTGATAGAAACCTATAGGAGAACAAAGAGTGAAACTCGCAGTTTACGGAAAAGGTGGCATCGGTAAATCGACAACAAGCTGCAACATCTCCGTTGCCCTAGCCAAGCGCGGCAAAAAAGTTTTGCAAATCGGTTGCGATCCAAAGCACGACAGCACATTTACCCTCACGGGTTTCTTGATCCCCACAATTATTGACACTCTTCAAGAAAAGGACTATCACTACGAAGACGTTTGGCCAGAAGATGTCATTTACAAAGGCTACGGTGGCGTTGACTGCGTAGAAGCAGGCGGCCCTCCCGCAGGAGCTGGTTGCGGCGGCTACGTCGTCGGTGAAACCGTCAAACTGCTCAAAGAACTCAACGCCTTCGAGGAATACGACATCATCCTGTTTGACGTGCTCGGCGACGTAGTGTGTGGCGGTTTTGCCGCCCCATTGAACTATGCCGACTACTGCATGATTGTCACCGACAACGGATTTGACGCTCTATTTGCCGCCAACCGTATCGCCGCCTCAGTCCGCGAAAAAGCCCGCACTCACCCCTTGCGACTCGCTGGTTTAATCGGCAACCGCACCTCCAAGCGTGATTTGATTGACAAGTACATAGAAACAGTACCCATGCCAGTGTTGGAAGTGCTGCCGCTAATTGAAGACATCCGTGTTTCTCGCGTTAAAGGCAAAACTTTATTTGAGATGGCAGAGTCTGACCCATCCCTCAACTACGTCTGCGATTACTACCTCAACATCGCCGACCAAATATTGGCAATGCCCGAAGGAGTAGTGCCAAATGACACCCCCGATCGCGAATTATTCTCCTTGCTGTCAGATTTTTACCTAAATCCAGTGCAACCTGTGGTCAAGAAAGAGGAAGATGAGCTAAACCTGATGATGGTTTAATACGTCTAGCGATCAGGATGAGGATAAAGAGGTTATGGCTTTTTTTGATACTTTTTCAGTTGCCCTCAAACAGAAGTGGTTGGACTACTACCAGGCAAATCGATCTTGGCTGCTCCTGCACATGACGGCAGACAACACGGTCGTTACACCCGACGGCGGGAAAAGGCCTGTTTCTTACCTCATCCTGGGAATTGCGGCTGCCCTGGAGCCGGAACTCCAGCAATTAATGCTGCCCTTCTCAAGACTCAAGCCGGATGCAGACAGCCTGATCGAAGTCTTGGGTCTCAATTTTGACCCAGACATGGCATTGGGTATGGCCTCAAATACCGCGCCACAGACGGCAGGCCAAACTGCAACTGCTGCACCCGCAGCTCAAACTGCAACTGCTGCACCCGCAGCTCAAACTGCAACTGCTGCACCCGCAGCTCAAACTGCAACTGCTGCACCCGAAACGGCCAAATCTAATAAATTTGGTGGTGTGGGCTTAGCAGCAGCGGGAGTCGCAGGAATCGCGGGAGTCGCAGGTCTGGCAGCTGCTGCGTCAGCACTGAGTTCCCAAGATGAATCCTTCGATGAGTTTGAAGAAGAAGCTGACGAGGACTTCAACCTTGGCGATGACGAGGAAGAAGCTGTCTCCGACTTCGACATGGACGATGACGAGGAAGAAGCTGTCTCCGACTTCGACATGGACGATGACGAGGAAGAAGCATCGGCTTTGGACGGTCTCGACCTCGACGAGGAAGAAGCTGTCTCCGACTTCGACCTCGGCGACGACGAGGAAGAAGCCTCGGCTTTGGGCGGTCTCGACTTTGATGATGACGAGGAAGAAGAAGCATCGGCTTTGGGCGGTCTCGACTTTGATGATGATGAGGAAGAAGAAGCCTCGGCTTTGGGCGGTCTCGACTTTGATGATGACGAGGAAGAAGAAGCCTCAGAATTTGGGACTTTGACCTCTGGAGACCTCGAAGCGGGTATATCTGATCCGTTTGGAGAAGAAGATCCAGATTTTGTCGCCGAAGTAATACCCGATCCTTTTGGGGCACCGATCTCAGATGACCTCGATATGGATCTGGGTGACTTAGACGAAGATGGTATTGACGATTTCTCTGTATCTGATGACGATGATCTTGACGATCTCGGACTTGACGATCTGGGAGAAGCAACTACCGGAGATCCCGATGAAGATGATTTAGATGCTCTAGGTCTCGGCGATTTGGATTCCGATGATGATGATGATGAAGAAATTTCGGGTTTTTTGTCGGATTTTAAGTAAGGTGCGATCGTCCGAGTCTCTCCTAGTCTTGAAGTTTCTTGTTCTATTTGTGAGTTGTGAGTTGCGAGTTGTTAATTTTTAATTAACTCAAACTCACAACTGCAAAAAAAAACTTTTTGCTTGAGCGAGTTAAAAAAATAATGAATCCCTGCTGTGAGGGATTATCAGCCCTCGCGCAGAATTTATTAGCTCAAATTGTGGATGCTGCGACTGCGGAAATATTGAGGCAAGCTGCATCTATTCTTCAGAGCAATTACGGCAAAACCAGGTATTTCTATTATTTTTAGCTGTGTGGCGCGATCGTCCAAAACAGATGTTTTCTCGATCGTGCGCCTGTTCGCGATCGAGACGAAAAAACAACTTATTCCTGTCCGCAGCAAGAGATGCGATCGCCAAACACAGACATTTCCTCGATCGGGCCTGTGTCCGGTTCGAGACGAAAAACAATTTAAAGGGAGAACATTTGAGATATGACTGCTATTACCACTACTGAACCTGAAGCTTTAAATTTTGAATGCGAAACAGGCAATTATCACACATTTTGTCCGATTAGCTGCGTAGCTTGGCTTTATCAAAAAATTGAAGACAGCTTTTTCTTAGTCATCGGTACCAAGACTTGTGGCTATTTCTTGCAAAACGCAATGGGCGTGATGATTTTTGCCGAACCTCGCTATGCGATGGCTGAGTTGGAAGAGGGTGATATTTCCGCTCAATTAAACGATTATGATGAATTGAAGCGGCTGTGTTTGCAAATTAAGCGCGATCGTAACCCCAGTGTAATTGTCTGGATCGGCACTTGCACCACCGAAATCATCAAAATGGACTTGGAAGGCTTAGCACCGAAACTCGAAGCAGAAATCGGCATTCCCATCGTCACAGCCCGCGCTAACGGCTTAGATTACGCCTTTACGCAAGGGGAAGATACCGTTTTAGCAGCGATGGCTGCTAAGTGCCCTGAGAAAGCGCCGGTGATGGAATCTCAGAAACAAGAACGCAATGCTATCTCTCAACTGCTGAATTTCGGCAAGAAAAAAGAGGAAGTTGATGCAGATGAATCCGAATATGTCAAGCACACGCCGCTGGTACTTTTCGGTTCTTTGCCCGACCCAGTTGTGACTCAGCTAACCTTAGAGTTGAAGAAGCAAGGCATCAAAGTTTCCGGCTGGCTTCCTTCCAAACGCTACACTGAATTGCCAGTTTTGGAAGAAGGCTATTATGTATCTGGCATGAATCCGTTCTTGTCCCGTACGGCTTCTACGTTGATGCGCCGTCGTAAGTGTAAGCTAATTGGTGCTCCATTCCCGATCGGGCCAGACGGAACTCGCGCTTGGATTGAAAAGATTTGCTCTGTACTCAACATTGAACCAAAAGGTTTGGATGAACGGGAAGCACAAATCTGGGCTGGTTTGGAAGATTACCTGCAAATAATTCGCGGCAAATCAGTCTTCTTCATGGGCGACAATTTGCTAGAAATTTCCCTAGCACGTTTCTTGATTCGCTGCGGCATGACTTGCCCAGAAATCGGCATTCCTTACATGGACAAGCGCTATCAAGCAGCGGAGTTGGCGCTGTTAGAAAAAACTTGTCACGAGATGGGAGTTCCCACACCTCGGATTGTTGAGAAACCAGACAATTACAATCAGCTTCAGCGGATTTACGCGCAGAATATTGACTTGGTGATTACTGGTATGGCTCACGCGAATCCTTTGGAAGCGCGGGGAATCAATACTAAGTGGTCAGTTGAGTTTACTTTTGCTCAGATTCACGGCTTTGGTAATGCGCGGGATATTTTGGAGTTGGTGACTCGTCCTTTGCGCCGGAATAATTCGCTGAAGGATTTGGGCTGGGGTAATTTGGTGAAGAATGAAGCTAAGGTTTAATCGCTTTGGGAGCATCCCGCTTTTTAACTAAGCAGAAATACTTAGTTTAATGTCGTTATTTAAATATGCACATCTGAGTCTTAAAATTTGAGGCAC